>JBBQRJ010000465.1:0-4187 GCA_038214955.1 Aggregatilineales bacterium
ACGACGATCAAACCGTTGACGAGTCCTGCCAGTGAAGCCACGACCAGCACAACCACAACGACAACAATCATATTGAACGCGCCGCCTGTTTCAGAGAAAAGAGTCGATGCCAGCGAATTGCTCATGCTGATGAGGGGACCGACGGAGAGATCAATGCCGCCTGTGATGACCACTGTGGTTTGTGCCATCCCTGCGAACACCAGCGTCATACTCTGGTTTGAAGTGGACGTAAGCACCGCCGGAGTAAAAAAACGCGGATTCAAAGATACCGTGATACCCAACAGCACAAACAAGATGACGAAGGCGATCCCTACCCGAAAATGCCGCAGGGTATAACGCCAGAGATCGGGCATACGCCGAGTCGTTTGCAACCGAGCCATCATCTATACCTCTTGGGGTTCGTGGTTGGCGGAAGTGAGACCTAAAGCGGCGGCGACGATGTTTTCTTCCTGAATATGCACGCCAGTGAGTTCGCGGAAGATGCGCCCTTCGTACAGCACCAGCACACGGTCACACAGCCCGACTAATTCACTTAGTTCAGTCGAGAAGAACAAAACGCCAGCGCCATTGTCCGCCAATTTTCGGATAAGTTGATAAATTTCTTGCTTCGTGCCTACATCAATCCCGCGTGTGGGATCATGCAGCAAGTAAATATTAGCCTCGGTGAGCAGCCATTTGCCGATAACCACTTTTTGCTGATTGCCGCCGCTCAAGCTGCGTACAGGCAACTGCGGCGAACCCACTTTGACCTGCATTTGTTCAATGAGTTGCTGAACCGTGCTGCGCTCTTTCTGGTTGTCCACCAGTCCAAATTGATTCAGAAGTCGGTCAATCACGGGAAGAATGGCGTTATCAGCAACCGACATCGGCAAAATAAGCCCCTGTGTTTTTCGGTCTTCGGGGATGAGGGCGATGCGGTTATTTTTGCTGATCGCAGCCGATGGGCTGGTGATTTTGACATCCCGTCCATCAACCCGCACCCTACCTTGTACACCCCTCAATACGCCAAACAGCGCAAAAAGCAACTCTGCTTGCCCCTGTCCATCTAACCCGCCAATGCCGACAATTTCACCTTTGCCAATGCTCAGGTTAATGTCGTGCAGAGTCGGCTCCCATGATAAATGATCAACTTCCAGCATGGGCGAGCGCGGTTGAGTCGGCATAGGCTTAGGCGGGAAGACCTGTTCCAACTTGCGACCAATCATGAGTTGCACCATTTCTTCATGGCTAACCTCTCCGATTGGAAAAGAGCCAACGTCTTCGCCATCGCGGAAGATGGTCAGGGTATCCGCGATTTCTTCGACTTCGGTCATGCGGTGCGAAATGAAGATGACCGAACGCCCTTGATCGCGCATCCTGCGAATAACCTCAAAGACGATCTTGACATCGTGTACCGCCAGCGCAGATGTGCCTTCATCCAGAATCAACAGTTTAGGGTTGTGCGAAAAGGCTTTAGCAATTTCGACTAGCTGGCGCTGCGCCAATGGAATCTCACTGACCAGCGCGTTCGGGTTCAGGTGTTCAAAACCCAGTTCGGCGCATAGGGCTTCGGCAGCCTGTTTTAAGTGTTTCCGATTGATGATCCCAAAACGATTTTTAGGCGGGTTGGAAATAAAAATATTCTCGGCAATAGTGAGGTCAGGCAGCAGCGATAATTCTTGAAACACGGGCAAGATGCCAAGCTGGGCTGCCTGCGCGGGAGATTCAATGATCGCAGCTTTGCCATCAATCTGGATAGTTCCCGAATCGGGGGTGACTACGCCAGCAATAATTTTGATCAGGGTGCTTTTCCCGGCTCCGTTTTCGCCAAGCAGCGCGTGAATGCTGCCCGGCTGACAGACAAAGGTGGCGTTGTTAAGCGCAAAGGTATTGCCAAAACGTTTATTGACAAGCCGCGCCTCTAACGCAGGCGACTGATGGTTGAGCATGTAAGACTCCCCTGAACGAAGTTGAGCCGGAGGGTTCCGGCTCAACAATCTAAAACCAGCTTATTCGATTTCTACCGCAAGGATAGCTTCGGGATCAAGATCAACACCACAAACTGGAATCTTGATCGCGGTAAAGAAATCGACGGGTAGGTCGGGGAAATAGTGGACACCTTCTTCGATGTCTTCACTGGTCACGATGGGCAGCGGCATGGAGATCACGCGCGGCAGTTCACGACCTTGCAAAAGTTCAAGCGCAGCCTGCATAGCGACAGCGATCATACCGGGGGTTTGTCCAATCGAGATACCTTCAACCTCGCCCGTGCCGAGTGCCATACGGAAGCCATTTTCTGCTTCGCCAGCCATCGGGGGCAGGTCTTCGATGCCAGCATCGGCAAAGGCTTGCAGCACGCCCGGACTGCCGCCTTGAACCCAGACACCATCGACCTGTGGTTGTGTCGCAAGGAAATCGCCCATGACGGTCTGAGCAGTTCCGCTGTCCCAACGCCCTTCAAGTTCGGCGGTAATCGTGATGCCGGGATATTCCGCAAAGACGGCGTGCGCTCCAGCAATGCGATCAGAATCGACGCTTGTGCCGGGGACACCGTTCACCATGACCACATTACCTGTGCCGCCCATACGTTCAGCGAGATCGCGTGCCATCGAAGCGCCAAAG
Organism: Aggregatilineales bacterium; assembly: GCA_038214955.1. Lineage (GTDB taxonomy): Bacteria > Chloroflexota > Anaerolineae > Aggregatilineales > Phototrophicaceae > Flexifilum. Next base: position 2,602 of record JBBQRJ010000465.1, read on the forward strand.
ACGATCTGATCTTCATTGACGATAATCGCTTCGGGAGCATCGACGATACCATCAAAGGCGATGACGATAATACCCGCATCGGCGGCACGGCTCACCACAGCGTCAAAGCTGGTGGGGTTAATGGCATTGAGGATAATGACATCGACACCGAGCGCAATCATGTTGTCCATCGCGGCAATCTGAGCTTCCACATCATCGCCGGTACTCACAACAATAAGTTCCTCGATCAGCGGGGCAACTGCTTCGGTTTCAGAGAATGCTTGCGCCATCTGGATCATCTGTGTACGCCACGCATTGCCGATATAGGAATTGCTAACGGCGATGGTGTAAGGACCTTCTACAGCATCGTACTGCACCATGCTATCGTTGTTTTCGGCAGCGGCGAAACACGTCTCCGGGTCGTAGGCGACTTCTGCTTCCGGGGTCGCATCCTGTGCCATGAGGGGCAAACCAGCGAGGACAAAGATGCCCAACAAAACCAATAGTACAAAGCGTTTCATGTGTTATCTCCTAAAAAACAAAAAGGACTAGATTGTTTTGGAGTCAAAGACTCTCGCAAAACACAAAGTTAATATACGGCGTGGCGAAATCGTCGCCCGCCTATCGCAAGGTTGGTTATGCATTTTAAGAATGGGTCGTGCTGAATTGATCGTAGTCTAACATAAGCACAGCACCGTAATTGACAAATTCATGCCAAAACAGTGCCAAAACAATGCCAAAGTGTTGAACGGAGACAGCGAGTCGAGGCGCGACTGGCTAAAGGTCGCCCACCTTCAGCCAGTAATTGAGGCGTGATCAGCCGTAAATTTCTATATCTTTAGCAGTTCGATAACGCCATTTCTCCCGTGTAACTTTAGGCGTTGATCGCTGATTCGCTCAAGAATGAGGGTGTCACTACAGTGATAGCCTGTGAGACTCACTTCGGCAAAAAATTCAACCTGATCGGTCTTGATCACAACCCGCATTCCCTCATCGATCACTTCTACGATTTCAGATGTGAGGTAATGAATCATAATCCCCGGCTTGACCTGCCATTCTAGCGGCAGGACAGCGCCTCGCCGTGCCGGAAGCGAGAGCGAATGTCCGCCTAGCAACGGAACGCCAGCCGATGAAATGGTTGTCTCAAGCGGGTCGTCCTGATAGTTGGCGACGAACAGGAAACTCCCGTTTTCGCCCTCCGACAGGCGCACATCTGCCCAATCGCTCAGGGTGAACAAAGGCGGGCATCCCATTCGATTTGCCATCTGGTGCAGAATATCCAGATCATCAAGCGTATCAGCCGCCAGCGCCGCGCCGAACATCATCACTTGACCTTCTCCAAGCGACTGGACGAATCCGACGGTTTGCCCGTCTTTTGAAGCAGCGAACACCTCATCGAAGTCGCCGGAATAGGTTTCCAGAAACGAGACGGGAACGTCATCATAGGCGAAAGCCCGAATGTGGGTAAGCGTAAAAGGTGAATCCGTGTGAAGGCGTTGAATGCCGACAGAATCCTGTAAAATCGTACAGGGGGCGTGATCAAAACTCTCCTCGCACATGCGCCCCACGAGAATCAATTTACCGCCCTGACGCACATAATCGACCAA
>JBBQRJ010000466.1:0-4179 GCA_038214955.1 Aggregatilineales bacterium
GGTCACATCAATCAGAAACCGCGCAATTGGGTGATTACGGTCAAGATTGGGCAGCCACGTCATTAAGACACGCGCCAGCAGAATCAATTCAAAGATCAACAGCGCATAGTAGATCAAGACCACGATTACACTTACCTTTCACCAAAGATTGCTCTACCAATACGAACCAACGTCGCGCCTTCCTCAATGGCAACCGGATAATCATCCGTCATGCCCATACTGAGGTCTGGCAGCGGAACACCCAACGATTCCGACAGGCGATCACGCAAGTCACGCAGCCCCACAAACACCGGGCGCGACTCCTCCATCGTCGGGACAACGGGAGCCATCGTCATCAAACCGCGCACATTCAGCCCCGGCAAAGCGACGATCTGTCGCATCTCGTCCCACACGCGATCTCTCGTTCGTGGGTCAGTTTGCCAACCAGACGCGGCGACTCCGCTTTTGCTTTCCTCGCCTGAAATGTTAACCTCGATCAACACATCAAGCTGTCCGCCGCGTTCGATCATCAAGCGGGACAGTTTATCTGCCAGCTTGACCGTATCGACGGAATGCACCACCTGAAACAGCGGCGGAATGTCCTTCGCCTTGCGGCTCTGGATATGCCCGATCATATGCCATGTGATTGGCGTGTCCGCGTTCACCGCCGGAATCTTGGATTCAGATTCTTCTACGCGATTTTCGCCAAAATGTTGCAAGCCCGCCTCAACCGCTTCAAGGATCATGCTTGCGGGATGGGTTTTGCTCACAGCGATCAACGTGACCGCTGCGGGGTCACGCCCTGCCCGCTCACATGCCGCCGTGATATTCGCTTGCACGCGCTGAATATTGTCCGCAATGCTCATAAGGCGATGACCGCGCCAAACCGCCCGGTCTTTCCTTTCTCCTGCCGATGCGAGAAAAATTCGTCAACGTGTTCAGCAGTACACAACCCTGCAATGTCGATATTTTCCGACGCGACACCCGCCCGTTCCAGATCGAGACGGTTTGCCGCCCACAAATCGAGATAGGCAGTGCCATCAGCAGGATCACGCCGGATTAAGCCATCGGTTGTGCCAAAATGCGACTCGACTGCTGCGACCACTTCATCACCGACTTGATACTTCGCGGGCCCAATGCTGGGTCCGATGCCCGCTTGAATATCATCAGGGTTAGTGTTATACGCATTGATCATCGCCCGCACAACCGTTCCCGCGATTCCCTGAACCGTGCCACGCCAACCCGCATGTGCAACGGCGATCACGCCCTTCACCGGATCATGAAACAAAATCGGTGTGCAGTCGGCAAAGCGCATTGACAGCGGAATGCCCACACGATCTGTCATTAACCCGTCAGCGTGCGCTAACCAGCGCCGACCCATCACGGGCGCGTTGGCGATCACTACGTCTGCGCTGTGTACCTGCCACACAGTACACGCTTTCGCATCGTCAACGTTGAGCGCGGCATACAACCGTTCGTGGTTCTGGCGCACGGCTTTAGGATCATCGCCTACGTTGCCGCCCAAATTCAGCGACTCGAAGGGGGCGCGGCTTGACCCGCCAGCCCGTGTGAAAATGCCATGCTTCACGCCCTGCCACGCTGCGAAACGATAATAGGTCAAACCGTCTTGCGTTACCCGTTCCAAATGCCACCTCTGTGCAAGGATTTGCCATCATTATAGCGTGCAGCGTATCCCTAACGGCAGGGTTTGTTAACCTTAACTTTTATTGCTATACTTCGATGACAAATATGGCGTTATACTTATAAAAAACGTGTAGAAGACACTTTGACCAAAGAGCAAGCAGTAGGAAAGGAGGGCGGTTCGCTGTTCTTTTAAAATAGCAAACCGCACACTTCATGGTTGACCGCAGAGAGCGCCGCACATCTCAAATAATTTCCGTGTTGATCGTTGACGATCACCCCCTCTTTCGAGAGGGCTTGCAGATCGCGCTCAATGCCGAAGATGACATCACGGTTGTGGGACAATGCCCCGATGGTCACGAAGCATTAGAAAAAGTTGCCCGGCTTCGACCCGATGTTGTCCTCTTAGATGTGAACCTTCCTTCTATGAATGGTTTACAGGTCGCACGGCAGTTGAAATCTGAAGCACCCCATGTCGCCGTTGTGATGTTGACCGCATATCACGATTCGGAACAAGTTCTCCACACGATGCGGGCGGGAGCATCTGCTTACTGCCCTAAAGACATCACCCCCGATGAATTGGTCGAGGTGATTCGCAGTGCGGCGGCGGGCTACTATATGATCGATAACCAGCGAATGGATGCTGACCAGCTCCAGAGTTGGATTACCAACCATATGGGGAGAATGAATACACCGTACATCATTGATCCCGAAGAACACTACATTCCGCTTAGCCCGCGTGAAATGGAAATCTTGGAGTTTGTAACGAACGGTTTGAGCAATAAAGAAATTGCCAGTCGTTTGAAGATCAGCCAGCAAACCGTAAAAAATCACATGACATCGATCCTAAAGAAGTTGAACGTTCAGGATCGCACACAAGCCGCCGTCCATGCACTTCGTCATGGATGGGTACGCATTCATGGTGAAGGTCAAAAGAGTACATCCGCGAAAGGATAGTTGATGGTAGACAGAGAATTACGCGGAGAAGCCCGCGCACGCGATGAATTAGTTGATATGCTGATTACAGAACTCAAGCGTATCCGCGATAAAGTTGCAGAACTCAAAATTCAGATTGACCAGACGCAAAATGTGGTCGAACGTGAGCAGACGCGCAATACAGACATCGTGACCGAACTTCGCACCATTCAAGACAACTTGGAAACGGTGCCACGTCAAGACATCCGTGTGAAATATGACGAGGCGATTGATGCCCGTTTCCGTTTGACGACGATGCGCGGTCAGTTGGAAAAGTTCCAAAGCACCCGCGAGTATCTGGAACGTGAACAGCAGATGTATTCGCAACTGCTGAACAAACTGCAAGGCATCGAGTCACTTCCCGCGAATCACGAAGAGTCGAAAGACCCAACCGCGAAAGGACCCATTAACATTGTCCGCGTGATTCAGGCGCAAGAAGAAGAACGCCAGCGCCTCGCACGGCAAATGCACGATGGACCCGCCCAATCGCTGACCAACTTTATTTTACAGGCGGAAATTTGCCAGCGGCTGTTTGATCGTAACCCTGCCCGCGCCGCCGAAGAACTGGATAACTTGAAGAATGTCGCCAGCATCACCTTCCAGAAGGTGCGCGACTTCATCTTTGACCTGCGCCCGATGATGTTGGACGACCTCGGCGTTATCCCCACCGTGCGCCGCTACGTCGATTCGTTCCGCGAAAAGAACGACATCGAGATCAAGCTGGACATTTTGGGCGAAGAACGCCGCTTGCAGACCCACCGCGAAGTCATGATCTTTCGCGGCATTCAAGAACTCATGGGTCATGCCCGCGACTATGCCAACGCCAGCGAAATCAGTATCCGGTTGGATATTGGCGGGACTCTGGTCAAGATTTCAGTAGAGGACAACGGACGCGGTTTTGATGCCGAAGCAGCGTTCAGCAACGAAGATGGACAACATGCTCAAGACCCCCGCGTGCAGAGTTTGATCACGCTCAAAGAAAAATTCGAGTTGATTAAAGGGTCGGCAAGTATTGTGAGCGGTGAAGCAGACGGCACTGCCGTCCGGCTTGAACTGCCTACCAGTGATTAAACACGGATCAGTACGTTAGAACTAGTGAGAAGATTTATCACCTCATTTACACTAACGTCAAGGCTCACCGTGTTTGATCCTCGCTTACGTTTAAATAGTGCTATCTAATCGCACACACTCCATTTTTCCCGTCGGAGGCAGTTCTTTATGGGACGTTTACGTATTTTTCTAATCATCGCCATTTTGATTATTGTGGTTGCCATTGTGGTGGTGGTCGTCATTCCTGCGCTTGGCACTACGCCAGAACCGGCGGCAGTTGACGATGGTTCGCCCATCGTGATTGCGCCAGATGTGCAGGCTGTAGAAACCGCGTTGCCGACACCAACGCCTATTGTTTTCGTTGATCTGGTCGTTGCGGTTCAAGAAATTCCGCGCGGCATGGTCATTCCGCCTAACGCCATCCAGATTCGCCCGTGGCCCCAATCGGTCGCACCTTACAACGGCATCACCAACATGGATGATGTGATTGGCAAGCGTGCGCGTACCGACATTTTCCGTGAACAGCCCATCCTC
>JBBQRJ010000467.1:0-4166 GCA_038214955.1 Aggregatilineales bacterium
GGCATCGACTCGATCAAGCGGGTCGAAATTCTGGGCGCGATGCGTGAATCGTTCCCGCAATTGCCCCAGTTTAGCCCCGAAGAATTGGGCGAACTGCGGACTTTGCAGCAAATCGTCGATTACATGCAGTCCCGTTCGGGAGGGGAGACAGGGGCGATAGTCGCTCTAGCGACGCCTGAACCTGTGGCTGTCACCGCCGCGCCGCCCATAGTGGCAGCAAGCGCACCGCCGATTGTGGCGACTCCTGCGCCGACAGCACCCGCCTCAACGGGCAGCAACATTAATGCGGACGCCTTAAAGCAGTTGGCAGATGCCTTACTTCGCATCATTGACGAGAAGACGGGCTATCCTGTGGAGATGCTCGAACTGAGCATGGATATGGAAGCAGATTTGGGTATCGACTCGATCAAACGGGTCGAAATTCTGGGCGCGATGCGTGAATCGTTCCCACACTTGCCCCAATTCAGCCCTGAGGAATTAGGCGAACTGCGAACGCTACAGCAGATTGTCGATTACATGGAGGTGGCAAGCCGTCAGGCGTCCCCTTTTGACGCCGCCAGCAGCCCCGAAGGGTCACTTGATGCAGCGCAAGACGCTGTGATCAGTGATGGGCTGCCGGCTTTAATGACGCTGAATACGCAGGGAATCGAGCGCCGTATCGTCCAACTGCGCCGCTTGACGACCCCTGACTTTTTAGAATTTTCGGTTTCGGGTGAAGTTTGCCTCGTGACCGATGATGGCACAGCAGCGACTAGCACGCTCACAAAAGCACTGGCGGCGGAAGGCTGGCAGGTGGTCACGCTCAGTTTGCCGCACGCGCTGATTCCGGCTAATGTGCATCTCAACGGGGCTGCCCGCGTACAGCTTGACGACATGAGCGAAGAGAGCGTGCAAAACGCGCTGACCCAGATCACCAAGCGTTACGGGGCAATCGGCGCATTCATCTATCTTAGCCCCCTGCGAACGGGATCACTGTTCAGCGAGACGGATAAGGCACTGGTGAAATTCGCTTTTCTGATGGCAAAGCATCTGAAGCCCCACCTCACACAGCGCAACGCCACGACGGTACGCCCATGCTTCATCACGCTTGCCCGCCTTGATGGGGCGCTCGGTACGTCGGTTGAGGCGGACTACGGCGTGATCACAGGTGGGTTATTCGGGTTGGTGAAAACTCTGAGTCTCGAATGGGATCGCGTGTTTTGCCGTGCTGTCGATGTTCATCCTGACAGCACGAGTGAACAGGTCGCAGCCTACATCCTCGCCGAAATGCACGATCCTAATCGCCTGCTGACCGAAGTCGCGTATGGCACACGCGGTAGAACGACTCTGGTCGCACAACTCAACGGAGTTCATTAGACGTATGGGGAAAATCACACCTGCAACGGTGTTCCTTGTCAGCGGCGGCGCTAGAGGCATCACCGCTCACTGTGTCATTGCTTTAGCGCAGCAATATCATTGTAAATTCATCCTGTTAGGGCGAACAGCCCTACAGGAAGACCCAGCATGGGCGCAGGGTGCATTAGAGGAGAGCGACCTTAAACGGCGTGCGCTTGAGGATGCAAAGGCACGCGGCGAAAAAGTGACTCCCGCCCAAATTGGCAAAACGGTCAGCGGGATCGTAGGACAGCGCGAGATTCGAGAAACGTTGAGCGTCGTTCAGACAGCAGGGGGAGAGGCGATCTACCTGAACGCTGACATCACCGACCCTGCTGCCTTGCGTGAACGATTGACCTCAGCGAATGTTGGGCAGATCACCGGAATACTGCACGGTGCTGGCAATTTAGCCGACAAGCTGATCGAGAATAAAACCCCGGCAGATTTCGAGAACGTTTACGCGGCAAAGGTGGCGGGACTGGAAAATTTACTCGCCGCCGTACCTGCTGACTCGCTGCGCTATCTCGTGTTGTTCTCGTCGGTTGCCGGTTTCTATGGCAATGTCGGACAAGCTGATTACGCCATCGCCAACGAAGTGTTGAATAAGACCGCCCACCGCTATAAAAAACTGTACCCCGCTTGTCATGTCGTTTCGATCAACTGGGGTCCATGGGATGGCGGCATGGTGACGCCACAACTTCGGGAATACTTCGACAAACTAAACATCAAGGTCATTCCCGTTGATGTTGGCACGAATATGTTGGTGCATGAACTCAATTCACAAAGCGAATCGCCTGTGCAGATCGTGATCGGCAGCGCCATTCGACCACAGCCCGTACCGCCCACTGGCGATTTACAGACTTACGCCATGCGCCGCACCTTACATCTCGCGGACAGCCCGTTTCTCGGTGATCATGTGGTCAACAGCAAAGCGGTTTTGCCGATGGTCACAGCGATGTCGTGGATGACGAGCGCCTGTGAAGGAATCCATCGCGGCTATCGCTATTTTGGATTTGACAATTATCGTGTCCTCAAAGGCATTGTCTTTGATGAGACGCTGGCAAACGAATACACGCTTGAACTTAAAGAAGTGAGCAAAGGCGCAGACGAAATCCTCATGGATGCGATGATTCGCAGCCAGAGTCCCGAAGGCAAACCGCGTTTCCATTACAGCGCACAGATCACCCTTCGCGCCGAAGTTCCCGACGCCCCTATTCTGGCGACGAGCGTACTTCAGACCCCAGCAGGGGGGACGTTCGGATCGCAGTTCTACAACGATGGCACGCTTTTTCACGGCTACAGCTTTCAGGGTGTCGATCAACTTCTCGACATCAACGAAAGCGGGTTGGTGATGCGCTGTGTCTTGCCCCATGTCGAGGATGATTATCAGGGGCAGTTCCCGATTCAAGCGTTCAACTATTTCATGGCGGACATCGGTCTGCAAAGCATCGGCATCTGGTCGCGCAACGTCTACAAAATGGGGAGTCTGCCGCTGCGTGCTGGCAAAGGTCGCCAGTATCGTCAGGGTGTTTTCGGTCAGATATTTTTCGTCACGATGAAAGTTCGTTCACACAGCGAAACGAACGTGACTGCCAGCATCACCCTGCATGATGAAGATGGACGGGTCTATCTTGTGATCGAAGACCTCGAAGTCACGATGAGCCTTCGCTTGAATGACCTATTCTTGAAAAATCAGCTTGTAGAAGCCACCCATGAGTAACCCATCGACTCACGAGAAAATTGCGATCATCGGTTTCTCGTGCCTGTTTCCCGGCGCGACGACCCCCGACGAATACTGGAATCAGCTTATCAATGGGGTGAATACGACCTCTAACGCTACTGCAACACAGTTCGGCGCTGATCCCACTGTGTATTTCGATCCAGAACGCCGCACCCGTGATACGACCTATTCCCTGCGCGGCGGTTACATCCACACACAGATGGTTGATGATCTCGCGGCGTTGGATAAGGCGTCCGCATGGTCGTTGTACGTTGCCCGTGAGGGACTGCGGCACAGCGGCTATTTGGATCAACCAGATGTTCTATCACGCTGTGGTTTGATTCTCGGCAGCCTGTCTTTTCCAACCCAAGAATCGCATGAACTGATCGCCCCAATCTATACGCCTGTCTTGGAACAAGCGATTGCTGACCTGATCGGCATTGATGATTTCCGGCTGTTGCCCAACGGGGAATCCGCCTCGACAGAAGCATTAACATCCCCAACAACATTGGTCACACAGCGGCTAGGGTTGGGCGGGACAGCGTTCAGTATTGACGCGGCGTGCGCTTCATCCCTGTATGCGATTAGCTTGGGATGCGCCACTCTGCGAACCGGACAAGCTGACCTCATGCTCACAGGCGCGGTGAGCGCCGCCGACCCGCTGTTCGTCAATATGGGTTTCACTCATTTTGGCGCATACCCTGATCAAGGCGCGAGTCGTCCGCTTGATGTCCAGTCAGACGGTTTGATCTCTGGCGAGGGCGCGGGGATGCTGGTCTTGAAGCGATACAGCGATGCGGTACGGGACGGCGATACCATCCATGCGGTGATCGGTGGCATGGGATTGTCCAACGACGGACGCGGCAAGCATCCGCTCACGCCCAATTCACGCGGACAGACACTCGCGTTTCAGCGTGCCTATGCAGAAGGTGTCAATCCGCGCAGCGTGCAGTATATCGAGTGTCACGCCAGCGGCACGCCTTTAGGGGATAAAACCGAATTGAACTCGATGGATGAGTTCTTTTATGACAGCAAGACGCTGCCCAGAATCGGCGCGGTGAAGGCAAATCTT
>JBBQRJ010000468.1:0-4165 GCA_038214955.1 Aggregatilineales bacterium
GCTGTTCAAGCAATCGATAGCAATTTGTCCAATATCTGACAAATATACCCTATCATCCCGAATGTCCCCAAAGAAGTGTTCCCGTTGGAACCCGCAAATCGTGACGAAATAGGCGCCTGATTGCGTGTAATCGTAATCCTGTAAACGTGGTGATTTACGCTGCGGATAATCCATTAAATTAAATCTTTCGTAGGGACGCGATAAATCGCGTCCGATAATCTTAATTTATTGTATTGCGCCAATGCAAAAACGGACGCCATGTATGGCGTCCCTACAATGCGATCATTCGGCGTTGTGCCTAGTGATGCCCCGCCGCGTGACTCTCCTGCTTGACCAGCGTGCGCCCGTAGATCACTTCGAGCGCCTGTTGAATGGTCGTGAACTTGAATTGGTAGCCTAATTCGAGCAGTCGCTTGGGGATCACACGCTGACCGTCCAGCACAACCGTCGTCACATCCCCGAAGGCGGCTTTCATGGCAAAACCGGGAATAGGCGCAACCATCGGGCGATGCATCGCTTTACCCAACGCGGCAGAAAGTTCCTTGTTGCTCACGGGGTTGGGCGCGGTCAGGTTAAACACGCCGCTCCCATTCGGGTTATCCATCAAGAAGCGGATCGCGTTGACCTGATCGTCAAGGTGAATCCACGACATTTGCTGTTTGCCATCACCAAAATACCCGCCCGCGAACAGCTTGAACGGGACAGCCATACGCGGGAGCGCACCCCCTTTACGGCTCAAGACGACGCCCGTGCGGATCACAGCGCGGCGCACGCCCATACCCTCAACTTCGGCGCTAGATGCTTCCCACGCCTTGCACACGTCCGCGAGGAAATCACTGCCAGCGGGAGACTCTTCGGTGAGTTCTTCATCACCATGCACGCCATAATAGCCCACCGCCGACGATTGGATCACGACGCCGGGTTTGACCTTCGCCGCCCCAACCGCCTGTGTGATCGCCTGCCCCGCGTGTGTGCGGCTGTCGATAATGGCTTTGCGCTTCTCCGCTGACCAGCGTTCCGGCAAAAAGCCTTCCCCCGCGATACTTGCGCCCGCAAGGTTGATGATCGCGCCCGCGCCATCGACCAGATGCCCCCATCCGTTTGATGTTTTGCCATCCCATACGGTGATCTTCACACCGCCGGGGAGTCCGCTGGTTTTGTTAGGGTTGCGCCCCAACACGATCACCTCATGCCCGTCGTGATGCAAACTTTCTACCAATGCCTGCCCGATTAACCCTGTGCCGCCCGCTACAATAACGCGCATCGTTTTACCCCCTCAAAAAAGAGAGTTAAAAGTTAAAAGTAGAAAGTTAAAAGTAGTGACAGATGATCACCTGTAGGGACACGCAACGGCGCGTCCAATTTTAGTTAGGCTTTCTCATGCGCTTTGTACTTTTAACTTTACCCTTTTAACTTTTAACTTAAATCTCAACAGCTTGTTGCTAACTCTATTCCCACGATATGAGGCTGTCATTAACAACAGTTTATTCGACTATAATGGTTGTCAGCGTAAGACTGTCGCCTTCACCGACTGCAAGGCGGCGATAAGGTGACTCGGTATCGTACAGCCCGACGATCAGCGTGTACGTTCCCGCTGGCAGGTCGATCAACAACGCATGGTTGTCGGTCACAGGCTGATCAGGCGTCCATGTGGTCGTAATAGCCAGCCCTCCGCCCGGTTCGCTGTCACGCTGTGCCACCAGTACGCCATTTTGATCTAGCACTTGCACGAACACCTTATAGCGACTGCTCAAATCGAGGTTGGTACGCCATATCAATTGGACTTGCAAGGCATCGCCGCGCTGAAACGTCTCGCTGTTGAGCGCATAGCGGTCTAACGTGATGTGGCTGCCAAAACCCACGCCGGATTCACGCTCAACGGTGAGCGGTTCTGCGGTGACGTATCGCGCAAGACGCACATCCCCATACCACGTATCGCCTAGCTCAAAGGCGTTGGCGTCAAGCATGGTTTCGACAATGCGATTCGGATCGCGTTCGGTTTCGCCCCAGAACACGACGAACAAGCGCCCATAGTCGCGCAAAATGGGGTCAACGGCGGCGCGAGTCTCGGCGTCATCACCCCCTAGCCCCGGTGGGAGCGGCGCAATTGGCAGATCGGCGCGGTAGTAATAGCGAAACACTTCTTCTTGATTCGGTGCATCCAAAATGATGAGATCGCCGGGACGCCCCTGCTCGGTGATCACGCGGGCAACTGTGCGGTAATCAGGTCGTTGATAAGCAGGATCGCTGTACAGCGGCGCGAGTCCGTTGACGCCCGTCACGATGAGCCATGCAATCGACGCGCCCGCCGCCACCCGCAGAACCAAACGGCGCATATCCGACAGTCGGTCAAATGTCCACAGCACATGCACGCCGCGCCCGATCATCAGCGCCAACCCGATCTGTGAGGCGATGATCACCTTGACGTTATCGGGACGGTACAAGCCCGCCGCAAGAAAGATCACCAGCGGGATCAATGTCCACGCCGCGGGGAGCGCCAACCGCCAGATCGCCTCACGTCGGCGAATGGTCAAACCGAATAGAATCAGGATGCCGGGGATCGCCAATGGGATGTTTTCGGCACTGATGCCGAACGTCATCCAACGCAAAGTGATTCCCAACGCTTGCACGGTAGACGTTTGATCGCCTGTGTTGGGCCATGTCGTGATCTGCGCCCATGCCGTCGGAATCCATACGGCGTAAAGCAGGATAGTGAGCAGGTTGGCAGCGATATAAAGCAGAACATGGTGCATAACGGACGGCATGTATGCCGTCCCTACAGATTTTCCGTCGTAGGGACGCGATACATCGCGTCCGCCTTCACGGTGCAACACAAAACGCTCGATCAACCACAATATTGCAACCAGACCTTGCGCCAGCATGAGGAACGGGTAGGCGTATTGTGTCCACAAGCCCGCCGCGTTGATCACGCCGAGAATCAGCGCCCACCGCCAGCGGGGACGCTCGAAGAAGTGGATCAATGCCCACATGCCCGCCGCGCCCCACATCGCCAGCAGCGCGTACATGCGAGTCTCTTGTGCGTAGTAGATGCTAAACGTATTGAGCGCCGTGATGAGCGCCGCCGCGAGTCCGGCGACACTGCCGTACAGACGCCGACCTATCGCGTAAGCAAACGCCACGCTGATCACGCTGGCGAAGGTTGACAGCGAACGCAGCGCAAATTCGGAGTCGCCGGTTAGCCCACGCCAGATCGCCAGCAACCAGTAATAGCCCGGCGGGTGAATATCACGCCCCGCGTTGGCGGCAATCTCCGCGAAGGATCGAGTCGCCTGTACGTAACTGCTGCCCTCGTCATTCCAGAACGACTGAACACCAAGATTGTGCAAGCGCAATCCCGCCGCAACGAGGATCATCAGGACTGCTAGGAGCCAAACATATCGTCCAAGTACCCTATTGCTTGGCATACCACTGTTCGTCCGCTTGCTTCTGACACAGTTTGGACAATTTCTCCACAATTTGTTCCCGTGTGGGAGATGCAACCTTGTTTGTTTGACCTAAATTTCCCAATTCGTCACGCAGTTGATCTAGTGTCCACACAGCAACCATTGGATTTTCGACCATGATCGGCGCACTTGGATTTGCCCACACAATGGCAGGTGTCACCCATTGGGATATTCCATCGGCTTTCAGGAAGTCGGCAAGTCGTACTGCGTTCGATTGGGCTTGACGACTAGGGCTGTTATTGGCGGGTCGCCACCGATTCTTAAGCTGGTACTCCCATACTTCGCCTGTGTTACGATACGCCCCAGACAGATTCTTTACTTCAAGCGCATAAATACCCGCTGGACCCACCAGAACCACATCAAGGTCAGTTCGATTGCGTCCCGGCAAAACGACGTTTAGAAATGCCGTCCAATTGCCGTCTAATGCTTGTTGAATAACGCTTACGGTACGCTCTTCGCCCTCTTGTCCAAGCCGATGCTGATCGATGCGTTTGTCGAAAGTCCCCGTTACACGATTCAACACAACAATTGTCAATCCAAATAATAACAACGCAATTCCGATGTAAATGGCGAGAGCAAGTATGATGTAGATAGGCGGTGTAACGGCAATGAGTTCTGCGGCGCGTTCTGTCTGAGCAGCGTCCCGATTGGCGATGTCGGAAAGACTGATCAAGAACAAGATGAAAAGCAAACCTAATATG
>JBBQRJ010000469.1:0-4161 GCA_038214955.1 Aggregatilineales bacterium
TATGATGACTGCCTGCTGTTCGATCAAGCGTAAAACCGTGATCTTCTAGCACTTGACGCAGCTCGTCAAAACTTACATCTTTTTGACTTTGCCGCAACTTCTGTAGACGTTTCTCTTTTTTACCAAAAAAGCGCCGTAAAGCCCCTCGCTTTAGCAATGGGGATACAAGGCGTCATGTTTTGTTTTTCTCCCTCAGACAGGATATACTTCTTCCTGTGCCTACAAACGAGACCCGTTTGCGGGTGGGCGCAGAGGCGCTCGTACCTTAAAAACTGAGTGTAATGGGTTGGGATGGGAAGTCCATCCTGTAAAACATTCAACGCTCGAAACAAAGTATCTCGGAAGTCTCCGAGTAGTTCCGGCGGACACCCGGCAAGTAGCTCGTGTTGTTTGCGAGAAGCCCCCGCCTTTAGGCGTGGGGAGTGTCACTCATGATTATATCAGTGGTAGTTGTGTCATGGGTTCAGTGTTCTCTAAGATCGCTTCATATTCTTCCAAGCCCGCTACTGATTCAATCATCGCGTCTGCGTCGGGGAGCAGAGTCGCGCCTTCCCCCGCTAACATTTGATTGCCCGTCGCGTCCATATCCAGCGTGAACACGCGCCGCTTTTGCTCAAACGCCCGCCGTGCCGCGTGCATCGCCCCGCCATCGTGGTCAGTTTGCACGACGATCACCGCCTCGCACATGCCGCTGATCACGCGGTTGCGGGCGACCAACTGAGTCCGCGAGGGATGCGACTCTGGCGGTGCTTCGCTGATCAAGCCCGTGACGGCGCCCGCCAGCGTTTTGTTTTCCGGTGGATAAATTCTCAGGACACCGTTCCCTAACACAGCGAGGGTTTTCCCGTTTGCCGCCAATGCGCCCATGTGACCGCCTGTATCAATCCCTAACGCCAGCCCGCTCACAATGATCCAACCGCGTTTCGCCAATTCATAGGCGATTCGTTTTGCCAGCAGCAGCGATTCGGGTTTGGGTTGGCGCGTCCCCACAACAGCAGCACAGCGACCTTGAGGCAGATCGCCGCGCAAAAACAACAGCGGCGGCGCATCATCGAGTCGGCGTAATAGGGCGGGATATGCCGGATCA
The DNA here is from genome assembly GCA_038214955.1 of Aggregatilineales bacterium. Lineage (GTDB taxonomy): Bacteria > Chloroflexota > Anaerolineae > Aggregatilineales > Phototrophicaceae > Flexifilum. Next base: position 1,088 of record JBBQRJ010000469.1, read on the forward strand.
GCCAGCGAGATCAGTTTAACGCCCGCGTTTTCCCACCGCGCTATCGCCTGTTCGGTTGCTGTCACATCTATGCGACAGATCGCGGCGGCGATCTTCACGCCAATTCCCGGCACGCGCATCAGGGATCGCTCGTCCGCCGTGAGAATCGCAGCAAGGTCACCATTGAAGTGAGTCCACAATGCACGCAGTTTCTTCGCGCCAAGATGTTCAACGAGGCACAACGCCACCCATGCAGGGGACATAGCTATTCTTCTTGGTAGTATTCGATGATCGACAACAACATGGTATTGATGAATGTGTTGACCTGTCGCAGCAAATTCGCCCACTCCGTCGCACTGCGCGGCACGTTCAATTCTGACCATGTGAGGATCGCGTTGGTCACAAAATCGCTGAAATAGAAAAATCCACGTACCGCTTGCGGCAAAATTAAGCCGTCTTTATCCAGAATCGCAGCGTAGTCTTTGCCCAGACGAATCGCATCCACGAGGCGATTATCCGGTGCGCCCGCCGCTAAATACCCGCGCAAAGACTCCAGCACGCGCCGCCCTTGATCGCGCAGCGTCCCCCGCGTCGTCTCGCTCATCGCGGCATACCATGTCTCGTGACTCAGCGTGCCGCCGCCGATGTCCATGCGCGTTTGACCTAGTGCATTCTGAATGATGACCTGCACTTCAAGCGGTTGTAATTCACCCTGTGTTTCGGCGTACTGCGTCAAATCGGTTTTACGAAAGCGACGATGACCGCCCGGTGTTCGGCGGGAATGAATATCGCCTTTGTCCGCCCAATTACGCACAGTCGCCGGATGCACGCCGAGCAAGTCGGCTGCTTGACGTAAGCTCACCCATTCCGATGTATCGGTCATTGATCGCCTCCTGTACCCCTCAAGTATACAGGCGGATTGAACTATTCGGGAATATCTAAAGACGCATCGCTGCACGTCCGCGCTGACTAGTCCAAAGCGAGTTTACGCCCTTCAACATACACGCGATACTGCGGTCTTTCCGTGTTGATTTGCGGCGCGACGACCACACGTAAAGGGAATTGCCCGCCAATCTCCAGTCGGATGCCCTCACGTTCGCCCTCACCCTCAAATGTGACCACACGATAGCCGATTACATGATTCTCATCATCCAACATCACCACCACCGCACGAATCGCGGCGGCAAGCGTATCCCCCCGGTTGATCACCTGTGCCGTGATGACGAAACGCCCATCGCTCAACTTTTGCGCTTCGACTTGCTGAGTCGCCAGCGTCACCCAGTTATCATCTGTGCTTCCCCCCGCGCTGACCAAACGCACCATCCCATTCAGCGACAGGCGCGTATCAAACGTCGCTTGATAGGGGGCGAATCCCCCCGGCGGAATGATCGCCTGTTCAATGGTGACAAGTTCTGTCAATGATGAAAGCTGTACTTCTATAACCACACTTTCAACCGCATAATTCAGCGGATTACTGATTAAGCCCAAACACAAACGAGTGTCTTCTCGTGTTTCGTAACAGGTCGGGTTTTCAAACACCAGCGGAATCCCCGATGGAGAGATGTATGTTGTAATTGCTGCGCGTGTCGGCGCTGCTCTCGGAGACGCGAACCGTCCTACTGTCAGCGTGACGCTGGGGTAGGTCGTCGGTAAGGTACTCGGAGAGGCGGGTTCAGTGTCAATGTTGCATCCGGCGACCCATGTACTCATAAATAATCCAAGGATCAGCGGACGCCAGCCCCAGTATCCCATGAGCGGATTATCCCTCATTATCCCATACCGCTGTTCAATTATCCCACATTATAACCACATCGGTTAGAATTGGCACGAGTACAATAAACCAATATTTTAGGAAAGAGGTCATCTTGTCAGAAGATTTCCGTTTGGAGGCGTTGATCGGGGATGCGCTGCTGGCGAAAGGTTGGACAGTTTGCACAGCCGAATCGTGTACCGGCGGCTTGATCGCGCATCGGCTGACGAATATCCCCGGATGCTCGGCTTACGTGCTAGGCGGCATCGTGAGTTATTCTAACGCTGTAAAGATGAAATTCTTGAGCGTGCCGGAATCAACTTTGAACACGCATGGGGCAGTCAGCGAAGCAACCGCACGGGCGATGGCAGATGGCGCACGAACCATCTTTGATGCTGACATCGGTGTGAGCGTCACGGGGATCGCGGGACCCGGCGGGGCGACTCCCGGTAAGCCCGTCGGCTTGGTGTACATCGGTTTAGCTGTGCGCGGACGTGATACCGTGATCAATCGTTACGTGTGGGAAAATGACCGCGAGTCGAACAAAGCCCGCAGCGCCGACGCCGCCCTGCAAATGCTCTACGATGCGATCAAGCTGTAAAGAAAGATTTAACGCAAAGACGCAAGGACGCAAAGGCGCAAAGTAGATAGATCAAAAGCAGAATCGCGTTTTTATTCTACTGCTTTTCTTGGCGTCTTTGCGCCTTCGCGCCTTTGCGTTGAGTCTTTCTCTTTCTTTTCTTGCTTTTCTCTTGCTCTACCCGTTCAAAATGCGGACGTTATTCCCATCATGATCCGCGACCAGTGCCGCGCCCGCCGAATCGATGCTGTAAGGCAAACCTGCCGCCGTCAGCCGTGCGATCACCGCGTCTGCTGCACCGGAAACGACCAGATCAAACCAGTCGATCCCCACCGCGTTCGGTGGAGGCGGCGCTTTCCCCGCCCAGGTGTTCGTCCCCAGGTGGTGATGATACCCACCCGCCGACATGAACAACGCGCCGGGATAGCCGCGCACAACCACGTCTAAGCCGAGCAGATCAGCATAAAACGACTCTGCCTTCGGTATGTCAGAGACATGCAAATGCACATGACCGATGATCGTACCGTCAGGGATCGCCGTGTATGGGGACGGATCGGCGTCATCGAGCAGACGTTGCAGATCGAGCGGTTGAGTCGCCATTTGCACCTGATTCTGGACAACCTTCCATTCCTCACGTGGGCGATCCCGATAGATTTCTAAGCCGTTGCCGTCGGGATCATCAAGGTACAGCGCCTCGCTTACAAGGTGATCCGACGCGCCGCCTAGCTGGTAGTTCGATTCAACCAAGCGCCGCAGCACCTTACC
>JBBQRJ010000470.1:0-4145 GCA_038214955.1 Aggregatilineales bacterium
ATTTTTGGAATTGAAAAGGACGAGGCGTGCCTCGTCCCTACAAGTATCACCATGAAAAGGTTTAGTCGTTGACGCGACCCAGATACGAACCGTCACGGGTATCAACTTTGATTTTGTCGCCCACGTTGACGAAAATCGGCACCTGGAGCGAAAGCCCGGTGTCAGTCAAAATCTTCTTCTGGACGCTGCCAGCAGTATCACCCACCACTGCCGCCTCTGCGTCAACCACTTCATAGACAAGGCTGGTCGGCAGCACATAGTCGATGGGGTTGCCTTCGTAAACGCGCAGTTCCAACTGCATACCGTCGCGCAGGTAGAGCGCATCATCACCAAACAGGCTGGCGTTGACTTCGTACTGGTCAAACGTTTGAATATTCATGAAATGCAGGAAATCACCATCGCGGTACAGCATTTCCGCCTGTTCCGAATCGACGAAAATGTTATCGACCCGATCATCAATCGGGAAAATGCGCTGGCGGGTTGACCCGGTACGAATATCCATCAACGTGGTTTGCATCGACGCGGTTCCACGTCCCGGCTTGTTATAAACGAGATTGGTCACGCGGTAGAGCGTACCATCAATACGGAGGGTTGTACCCTTTTTGAGATCACCAGCAGCGATTGCCATGTGTTTCCTTGCAAAAACTATGCCTGTAAACAAGATAGCGCCCATTGTATCAAAGGGTGTGAAATATTTCCTGAGTGAACTTTGCCGATTTGCATCAGAAAAGAGTAAAAGAACAGTTAAAAGTGCAAAGTTAAAAGTTGAAAGTAAAAGACATAATTTTTGTGGTCAACATTGCTACTAGGAATATCAAAGGATCACCTGTAGGGACAAGCAACGGCGTGTGCGTTACGACTGTGTGAGCATAGTCACCGTTTTGTACAAGCCCTTCACTTTTAACTTTTAACTTTCAACTTCTCTCCACACTTCCACATGCGGATCATACGGGCGGGCGACGTAGCGATACGCGCCCCAATCGACCCACGACGCGCCATGCTGATCAACGCGGCGCATCATCCTAGCGTATTCCTCTGCGATGATGCGGTCTGCCCATGCGCTTGACTCTGCGAATTTTGGATTGATCACGCGCTGATAACGTGCCATATCGGTCAACGACTGCGTAAGGTGACTACCCCCCGTTCGCAGTGAATAATGCAGGTGACGTTCGATCACGCGGCGCACCCCTGCTTCATCGAACACGGGTAACACATGGCGGTACTGCGTCGGGTCGTCAACCCACAGAGCGCGAGACGCATAGCCTAGCTCGTTGATGGCGCGGTCAATTTCGAGGTCATCTTCCCAGATACCCGTATTCACTTTTTCGAGCAATGCGCCGCACATCTCAAAGGGGATCAAGCCCATTTTCCCCCAGAAGCCTTGAGTCTCGCCGCGTTCCATTGGTAAGCGAAACGCGGGATCGCGGTTAAATGCGGCGTTCACAATATCAACGATGCTCTGGGGGATCGCGGCGGTGGGCAGCGGGGAATGCTGGTGATAAGTGTAGGGACTGACGGCTGCGGGGAGTCCGTTTTGGGCGTGCTGGCGGCTGAACGCGATCAGCCTGTCTAGCAGATCGCGGCTGTAAACGGCGTCATGCGCTGGCATGAGTAGGTAGCCCGACCCCACCCCCAACCCCTCCCCGAATTCAGGGAGGGGAGTAACCAAGTCGTTCAGCGTTATGTCGCGCCCTATCTCTAATGCTTTTATGATGCGTGACCAGCGATCCGTCATGGTCATGCGCTGCCACATGCCGCCCCAATCGAACGGCGCGGCAGCAGGCATATCAGCCGCCTGTGGATTGGCAATGATCGTAGTCGCGGGAAAGTTTGCTGCAATCTGTAACACTGCCTTAACAATAGCATCGGAGTTGCAGATGAACACCATGCGATCCTGATCAGTGAGTGGTGCGAGGCGCTGATTGACCGCCCACTCGAATAGTTGACGGGCGCGGGGATCAGTTGGCGGCGGTTGATACATGAATTCTGCCACTACAAACCGAATATCCCGCGCCCGCATACTCATACTGTTTCTACTTCGACTTCTGCAATCACCGCGCCGCGTTTTTCGCGTTCACGCACCCAATTCAAAATCAGCAGCGCGGGGGAGAGGATCAGCCCGCTGGCGAGGAATGCCAGTCGCATACTTTGCTGACCGATCAAGCCCAACGGTGGACCGCCCACCATCTGCCCGATAGCATCCGTCTGGCTTTGCATAGACAGGACGGTTGCCCGCACATTCGAGTCGATGTGCAAGTTGGTCCATGTCGCCAGCGGTGCGCCGATCAATTCGCGTCCAATCGTGAAGATGAACCACAGCGCCAGCGCGACCCCTAACACGGGCGAGAACGCATAGCCGATGATCCCGAACACCATCATCGCCGTGAGGATGAACACGACCCGCGTCAGCTTGACCGGATTATTCGTGTCCAAACGCCGCCGCATGACCTCTAACGCAGTGATGCCAATAATGAGCATGATCGCGTTCATCGTGCCGAAGATCACAATCGCGGGAAGCCCAAAAGCGGATTCAATGTTGAACTCGCGGATTAAAAAGGCTTGCCACAAACGATCCCATGCCTCGCTGAACAAGCCGAAGAATAAACCGACGGCGAGGATACTCATCAGCTTGGGACGACTCCGCACAACTTTGAGTCCCGCGCCGAACGTGTCGCCCATTTTTTGGAACGTGTTCCGGTCAGGCGCGGGCGTCGGCTTGAAACCCGTCTCTGGCATGAACACAAGCAGGAAGATCGCCGTCGCAATGTAAATCAACCCGCCGACGATCACGGGTAAGCCGAGATAGACCGTGCCGAGCGCGATACAGGTGACAATGCCGAGTAAGCTCACCATACGCGAAACCTGATCGCCGCGAATGAAGGCATTTCCAGCGCGTTCCTGCCCGATTTCATCCACCAGCCACGCCTGATACGCGCCGCTGGTGAAGGTGTAGCCGATGCTCCAGATGATGTTGCCGATGATCAATGCCTCGAAGCGCGGCACAGACACTTCAACCAGATACGCCACGCCGATCAAAAACACGCCGATGATGGTTGAAAGACGGCGGCTGTAAACGTCCGCCACAATGCCCGTAGGAATTTCAAATAGGAATGCGGTTACTTCCATCGTTGTGCCGACGAGGACGAGTTGCAGCGCCGACAAGCCGACGACCTGCACCTGATAGACCATCATCGCTGTCCAAACAAGCGTACCGCCGAAACTACCCAAGCCGGAATACCACAGATGCACGCGAAATGCATCCAATTTACGTGTAAACATATGTGAAACCACCCCTCAAGAGGTTGAATGTGTTGTATGAGATTTGCGAAAGACGGGGGTGTTGAGGCGCACTAAAACAGAGCTTATCGCCCGAAAGCGTCTTTAATGAGACGGACAATCGTTACAGCTCAAACACCCGTGAACAGGGTTGATGAGAAGGCGGCGGCTACTGTCATTGAGGCAATACTCGCTTACATGAAATAAATACTGTAGAACATTCTAATGGAAGTAGAGACGGGCGTCAATGGGTCAGGTTGGGCGGGAGTCTAAAGACGGACAGAATAGTTTCTGTCCCTACGAAAATCTGCCTGTAGGGACGGCATACACGCCGTCCGTTGTACTAGCGTTTGACGACCACCTGCACTTTGCCCGGTCCATGCACGCCGAGAATAAGCTCCATTTCGATGTCCCCTGTGCGGCTGGGTCCCGTGACAAAGCAGAAATTCGCGCTTTGGGTGAAGGCTTGCAAACCGCTTTGACGCTGTAGAGCGATCCAGCTTTCAATGCGCGGCAAAAGCTGACTTTGCTCAATCACGGCGATATGCACGGGTGCAAGTACCGTGGGGATGCGTCCTTTTCCCGGCGCAGTCGTAAAAATGAGCGTTCCCGTGGTGGCGGCGGCGGCGTCTGCCCCCGTAATGCCGACCTGTGCGCCCGCACTTTCTACCAGAAGCGCATCCCGTTCGGGGTGGGTGTGCGTATTCGGCTGCACAATCTCGATGCCTGACTCCCGAATGGCACTTTCGAGTCCGTCAACGGGGATGTAAGCGAAATCCCACGCAAGGATGCGCGTTGTATTGTGCGTTTGCAGCAGTCGCATCACTTGATCACACGCGGCGGAGTCCCCTTCAACGGGAAATACATCG
>JBBQRJ010000471.1:0-4135 GCA_038214955.1 Aggregatilineales bacterium
CGCCGGGTTTCTGGCATAACTGGGGCGCTCATATGCCTCATGCATTGGTCGAAGCGGGGATGGCACTTGGACGCGAGGATTGGATCGAGTCTGCGCGTGCTAGTGCAGACTCGTTCTTGCTGCGTCAACTGGCGTTTGAACCGTTCCGGCATATGGGCGTAGTCCCCTATCGTCGGGAGCAAATCGCCTATGGGACGAACATGCTTGTGCAAGCCTACGCTGCGCTGTATCGCGCTACGGGAGAAGAAAAGTACGCTCAATATGCGGGATTAGCGGGTAGCTGGTTTTTCGGGAACAACATGGCGTCCACGCAGATGTACTATCCTGAGAGTGGACGCGGCTACGACGGCATCAACGGACCTGTGTCCTATCGGGTCAACCGCAATTCAGGCGCAGAATCGACTATTGAAGCGTTGATGAGCATGAGCGTTTTGTCCAACATCCCTGAGGCGCAAGACTATCTATACGCGACGGCGACGGGTGGGAACAGTTTCAGTGTGCTAGAAGCTGAAACCGGAGATCGTATCGTTGGCACGCCCGTGTATTTCAGCGGTAATTGGACGGGCGAAGGCTACATCAGCGATGGGCGTTACGTGGGGTTGGGCGAAGGTCAACGGATGCGCGTTGAGTTCGAGATCGAGCCGGGACAGGAAGATGATTACCTCGTCTACGTTGCCCATATACGCCAAGCCTTGAACAACAGCGGATTCGTGATTCAGCGTGCCGAGTCTGTCCCCACCATTGACGGCGAGGCGGGCGATTGGTCGGCAGAAATCCCCCTGTTAGAGGCAAACACGGCGCGTCAATTCTTGCGCGGCGCGGGCTTGTGGCAAGGCGTTGAAGTGGACAGCTTCACCCTACAACTACAATGGGATGATCAAAACCTGTATGTGCTGGCATCCGTGCGCGACCCCGAACACGAGCAAACTCAGCGTTTGAGCAGTGTAGGGCAAGGCGATACGTTGTGGTTGTACTTCACCCCAACGCCAGACTCCCGCGCCCTCTCTGCAAAGTTTACCCTCGCGGAAACGCCCAGCGGCGCGGAAATGTGGGATTGGACAGAAAACGGTTTCGCGGAAAACAGCCTGATCGCCTGGACACCGTTTGCCGATGGCACAGGCTACACTTACGAAGCGGCGATCTCGTGGGATGCAATAGAAGTTGAAACGCCTGTTGCGGGAACGCGGATCGGTTTTGAAGCGGGACGCGGGATCGGCGGCAACTCCTTCTTAGACCTCACCGGACGCGACCCCGATGTTCCCGCGAATTTGCTGCAAATGACGCTGACTGAGCCGGGCATGGACATGAGCGCGTTGGGAGCGCCGGAAGTCGCCGTTGAAATCCGCGTGGACAGCGAAGACGATGTGATTATCCCTCAGACCATTTCGCCGGACAGCGATTATTTCTGGCTTGATCTGGTCACGGCGCAGCCCATTCACCTCGAAGCGGGCGAACACACGATCCGCTACGAGTACGCGGGGGCGGAAAACACGCAAAACCCCGGCTTGAGCAAAATTGATGCCTTCTACATTCAGCCCGCCGTCGCCCGCCGTACCTTTGCATTACCCGATGGGCGCGTGATCACGCTGACCTATGACACCCTTACAGGCGACTCCACTTGGACAGAGGAATAAACATGCAGTTGAAACTGGTACGCCATCCTCAAAGCCCCGTGCTTTACCCCAACCCCCTGCACCGTTGGGAATCGATGAATGTGTTTAACGCGGCTGTCATCGAGCATAACGGATTGTTTCACATGCACTATCGGGCGCAAGGCGTCGATTTTATCTCGCGGATCGGCTATGCGGTCAGCGAGGACGGTTTAACATGGAATCGCATGGAAAATCCGGTCTTTTCACCCCATAACGGGCGAGAAGATTATCGAGGACTCGAAGACCCCCGCGTGACGCCGCTCGATGGACGCTTCTATATGTGTTACACCGCTTACGGCGAAAATGGCAACTACCCGATGATCGCCGTATCCGACAATTTGATCACATGGGAAGATGTCGCGCCGCTGGAATTGACTGAAAACAAAGATCATGTGCTGTTTCCAGAGAAGATTAACGGGCGCTATGCCATTTTGCACCGCCGCCGCCCGCACATCTGGATTGCCTACAGTGACGACCTGATCAACTGGACGGATCATACGATCATCATGTCACCCCGCGAGGACGGTCACGCGGGTTGGGACTCTAAAAGCATCGGCGCGAACGGCGTACCCATCAAAACGGAACACGGTTGGCTGTTGTTTTATCACGGTTACAGCGTGGAACAAATTTATCGCCAGAGCATTGCCCTGCTCGACCTGAACGATCCCGCTAAAGTATTGCACCGCCCCACCACGCACATTATGGAGCCTACCGAAACGTGGGAAATTCGCGGCGATGTGCCGAACGTCATTTTTAGCTGTACGAATATCGTTGTCGGAGACGAACTGCGATTTTACTATGCAGGGGCAGATCGCATGGTGGGTTTGGCGACTGCGCCCATAAGCGATGTCATAGCATTTGCGCGAAGTGGCGAATGAACGGGAAACCTGTTGGAATTGGGTTGGTGGGCGCGGGCGCATTCGGAGATTTCTGTCTCGCCGCCTTCGCACAAGTGCCGGAAGTACGAATTGCCGCCGTTTGTGATTCCGATGCAGCACGAGCGTCAAAGTTCGCAAACCAATATCACGCACAGGCGTATACGACGCTGGGCGATCTCCTGAAAGACCCGGCGGTAGAGATCGTCGCCCTCAATACGCCGCCGTTTCTCCATGCTGAACAGGGGATCGCTGCCCTGCAAGCGGGCAAGCACCTTTTCTGCGAGAAACCGCTCGCCCTCAATCTACAAGATGCCGAAATCATGCGCGAAACGGCGGAACGAAATCACGTCCAACTAACGGTGGACTACGTGATGCGTTTTAACCCGCTGTGGATTGCGGCGGCGAATATTCGTGCTTCAGGCGTTTTGGGCAAACTGCTGCATATGGACTTGGCAAACCATGCCGCCGGGTTGAATCTACCTGACAGCCACTGGTTCTGGGACAAACCCAAAAGCGGCGGAATCTGGATTGAACATGGGGTTCACTTCTTTGACGCCTTCGGGATGGTCGCCGGTGAGACGGGCGCTATCACGCACGCACAGTCATTCATCAATGCAAAAGGTCAAGAAGATCGCGTAGAGGCGCTGGCACACTACGGAAACACGAGCGCCCATTTCTATCACGGATTCACACACAGCGGCGTCAATGAACAGACGACGGTACGCTTTGCGTTCGAGTCGGGTTATATCACCCTCTATGAATGGGTGCCAACGCTCATGGTGATTGAATCGGTGACTACTGAAAACTTGGAATCGATCCGTTCATTGCTGCCCGGACAAATAGAGGTCGCATCTTTCGACGGCGGTTTGAATCGCGCCGAAGTTCAACTCACTCAGGGGAAATCGGCGGTCTATAGAGAATGTATTCAAAGCGGCATTTTTGAATTGGCGCGGTCAGTGCGCGACTCTGGTAATCCGTTACGGGTCACTGGTGATCATGGGTTCACCAGTTTGGCGATGGCTGTCGGGGCAACAAACATGAGCCACGCATAAACAGATCAGAAAACGCTAGGATACCAAATTGCTGTGGAGCGTATCCCCATTGTGATATTCGACCAGAGTCAAGCCGCCGCGTTTGCTACAGCTTAATTTGCCGCCATAGGGTGCAGTGAAACTGCCCGATGTTGGCGAAACATCCTGATAATCGCGTCCAACCGCCACCGTTACATAACCTAGATGTGGCTGGCGTTTATTGGTGGGATCAAAAGCAAATGCACTGAGTCCGTCTTGTGTCGGGATAAACACTTCCACCCATGCATGTGACCCACCCTCGCCGAGCAAATGTCCAGACACATATCTCGCTGGTAAACCCGCCGTCCGACAAATGGCAAGCATCAGATGAGCATAGTCTTGGCACAATCCTTGCCCTAGGGCTAGAGCTTGGGCTGCACTGGTTTTCACAGTAGTGATGCCGCTTGCGTAACGCATTGCGCCATAAACCCAGACGTTGATCTGTTGTGCAAGGTCATATTCTGAGACCGCTTTAGAGCGCAGTTGACGCGCTATCAGCGTGATATGTGCATCCGGCATGGTCAGTCGCGTAGGT
>JBBQRJ010000472.1:0-4122 GCA_038214955.1 Aggregatilineales bacterium
TACGCAGATCGTTATTTCTGACCCCACCCCCGACCCCTCCCCGAATTCGAGGAGGGGAGCAAGCAGACTCGTGTTTTCGCCCTCCCCTGAATTCGGGGGAGGGAGGCGAGCGCAGCGAGCGGGGTGGGGGTCAAACTGACATCCTGCGTAAGGTGAGTAAGTAAGTCGCAGGATAGAGATACGGTACGCCGTGTCTCTATCCTCATTCTCGTCCAAAAAAGTTTTATTTGAGGTGCTTGATCAGTGGCAACCGAAACGCCAGTTCTTCAACCCATCAAAGTCACAACCCCTGCTTCGCCTAACTTATTTCAATTGTTCAGGCAGTTGACGAAAAACTATGTCGTTCGCGTCATGGTGCAAGCAATTATTACTATCTGGGCGGTGATCACATTCACGTTTTTTCTAATCCGCTTGATGCCCGGCAACCCGGTTGATGTTTATGTTGACTTCCTGATGAATCAGCAATCCATGACGTATGACGAGGCTTATTCTCGTGCTGCTCAACAGTTTGCTTTTGACCCCGATGCCAACCCGATTACGCAGTATGTTGGGTACATGGGACAGCTTGTGCGCGGCGATTTAGGCGAGTCTATCACCTCTCCCGGAACGAAAGTTATTGATCAAATTCTCCGTTTTTTGCCCTGGACGATTTTCAGCGTCAGTTGGGGTTTGCTCTCAAGTTTTACGCTTGGGGCGTTCCTTGGGACGATCATGGCATACAAACGCAACACACCGATTGATCAAGTCCTCTCATTCGCTGCGTCGTTATTCAGTGCTGTTCCCAATTACATCTGGGGACTGATGATCATCATTATTTTTGGCGTGCAGTTGAATTGGTTTAGTGTAGGTACGTTACGCGGCACTTACGATACCGGACTGACACCCGGTTTCAACGCCGAATTTCTGCTCAGTGTGCTTACCCATGCTCTCTTGCCCGTTCTTGTCTATGTGTTAGGTTCGGTGGGTGGGTGGATGCTGAATATGCGTAACAGCACCATCAGCACACTAGGCGAGGACTATGTGAACGTTGCCCGCGCACGCGGACTTACGTCGGGTCGAATATTGTTCGCTTATGTTGCTCGAAACGCCGCTTTACCCATGTTCACCCTGCTTGCCATCAATATTGGTTTCATCATTGGCGGTAGCGTGATCATTGAAGAACTGTTTGTTTATAAAGGGATCGGCAGTTTTCTTTTCTGGTCGATTTCACAGCGCGATTACACCTCCATGCAAGGGGTCTTCTTGATCATTACGACTTCGGTTGTCGTTTCCAATGTACTCGCTGATCTTCTGTACAGCCGACTCGATCCGCGTGTGCGTATTGGGGCGGAAAAATAAGCGATGGCGACAATCACAACTAAATTGCCACAAGTCAATCGCTCTCGTTTTCTCGATCAATCGCGCATGTCAATCACGGTATTTTTTCGCGCCCTCCGACGCAACCGCGCTGGCATGATTGGATTTATCGGACTCGTCATTTACGCCGTTTGGATTTTGATAGCGCCCGCTTTTGTCCCTTTTGATGATAATGTACGCCTTGATCAGATTGCTGCACCTCCCGGTTCACGCCTTGTGCTGATCACCCGCACAGAAGACGCGGAACGCTTTCGCACCTTAAGCGATCTCAATGGGCAGACTGTCGGTGTGATTGATAATTCAAGTGGCGAGGCGATGGTTGAGCCTTACCTAGATCAAGGCGCATTTGAAGTCGAAACGGAACGCTTTAGCAGCGGACGCGGCATTCCCGATCTGCTGGAGTCGTTGGCAGAGGGTGATGTTAACGCCGTCATTGTGTTCTCTGAAGCCGTCAGGGAGTATCTGGGAACTGACCAAAGGGCGGAGTTCGCAAATTTGACGGTTTCTAATGCTGAACTTGGAGCGCCGCATCTTCTCGGCACGGATACGCAGGGGCGCGACATCTTTAGTCATATCATTAACGGCGGCACAACCCTCATTGTCACAGCGTTGATCGCGGGATTGTTATCGACCCTGATCGCGGTGACTGTCGGTTCGCTGGCGGCGTTATCTGGTGGTGTTGTGGATAATGTGCTGACGGCAGCGGCAAACCTCGTCTTAACGATTCCGTCATTTCCACTGTTGATCGTACTCGCATCCCTCATTCGACTCGATAATTCTCTCCTGCTGGCATTTTTGATCTCGATGCTTGCATGGCCTGTACTGATGCGTGCTGTACGTTCTCAGGTACTTAGTTTACGTGAACGCGACTATGTAGAGGCTGCTCTTGCGCTTGATCTTGGGCTAGTGCATGTCATTTTGCGAGAAATTTTGCCTAATATGATGAGCTTTGTAGCGATCAATTTTATTTTCGCCGTCACAAGGGCAATGTACGATCAGGTGGGTTTGATTTTCTTGGGTATGGTGCCTATCAACGATTATACGTGGGGTGTCATGCTGTATTTTGGGCGCACACGCGGCACACTGTTCAGCCCGGACAGCGCGAGTATGGTATTGTCGCCCATTGTGGCAATTGCGCTGTTTCAAGTGAGCATGGTACTGTTCGCACGCTCTTTAGAAGAAATGTTTGATCCGCGCTTAAGAACTGCAAAATGACATTCTTACCCACACGGAAAAAGATGAATGAATGACGTTATTTTACAGGTCGACAATCTGTCGATTATTTATCGTTCTGATCGTGGAGCGGTACAAGCCACGACGAATGTTTCTCTGAAGCTGCGAAAAGGCGAGACGATTGCCTTGATTGGTGAAAGCGGGAGCGGAAAAACGACACTCAGCCTGTCGTTTATCCGTATGCTGCCCAACAGTGCAGAGATCACCGGGGGGCGTATTCGATATACCCGCGATGGCGTTACCCGCGACGTGTTAGAAATGAACGATGAAGAAATCCGCCGCTATCGTTGGAGCGATTGTGCAATGGTTTTTCAAGGCGCCCAAAACGCCTTTAACCCGGTTCTGAAAATTCGACAGCAGTTTGCCGATACCGCTTATGCACACGGGTTTACTGACAAAGCATGGATCAGAAAGCGCACCCTAGACTTATTTAAGCTGGTGCGTCTTGATCCCGAACGTGTGTTTGATGCCTATCCACACGAATTGAGCGGAGGGATGCGCCAGCGCACGCTGCTTGCGCTTGGGGTGATGCTTGATCCGCAAGTCGTCATTCTGGATGAACCGACAACGGCGTTAGATATTCTCACACAGCGGGCGATTATTGATGTTATTCAGAGGATGCAGGATACGCTGAATTTCAGCATTATGTTTATCAGCCATGACCTTGCACTCGCGGCGGAAATGGCGGATCGCGTAGCGACGATGTACGCCGGAGAAATTGTCGAGGAAGGGGCGGTGAACGATATATTTTACCGAACGCTTCACCCCTATACGCTTGGCTTGATCCAGTCCGTGCCGAAGCTGAATCGTGAGCAAGATAGGCTGATCAGCATTGATGGGGAACCGCCAAACCTGATTAAACCGCCCTCTGGCTGTAAATTCCATCCACGATGCCAGTTTGCCACCGAGAAATGCAAGGTCGAAGCGCCTATGCTTGTGGAATATGAACCGGGTCATAGCGCCGCCTGTTGGCATACAGATAAAGTCATTGAAGCGCGGGGATAATCTGCTGATGGATTCAATTTTACAACTCGACGACGTGAGTCGTTCTTTCAAAAAGGGGTCTATTACAATCCCTGTATTGCAAAATATTGACCTCAATATCAAACATCTGGAATTTCTGTGTCTGGTAGGGGAAAGCGGCTGCGGCAAAACCACAACCGGAAAAATACTCTCCGGTTTGTTAAAGCCTTCAAGCGGACGGGTGCTGTTTGAAGGGGAAGATGTCAGCAAATTACGGGGGGCAGCTTATCACCGTTATCGCCGCTCGGTGCAAATTATTCATCAAGACCCGTATGCATCACTCAACCCGTCGCAAACGATTTACAACATGCTTAGTTATCCGCTGTTCCGCCATAAAATTGCGAAGAACTACGCCCAAGCACGCGAACGAGTGGCAGAACTGCTGACGAGAGTTGATTTGACACCCCCCGCTGACATTATTGATAAGTATCCGCATCAGTTGAGCGGGGGACAACGCCAGCGCGTGAGTATCGCCCGCGCATTATCGACTAACCCCAGCGTGATCGTCGC
>JBBQRJ010000473.1:0-4099 GCA_038214955.1 Aggregatilineales bacterium
GCATAGGCAGACCCTTCCACACGACAGCCAGCGGCTTTTCGGGCAGTTGGAAGGCTGCCAAGTTCATACCGACGGCATAGCACAACATCCCCCACAGGTGATCCTCTTGCAGCATGGTACGGCGCAGTTCTTCCCGCATCAGCATGTCACGCGCAACCAGTCGATTGATGAATTCGGGGTTATAGATCGCTGTGCCGCCGAGAATATGCTCACCGATGCGGTAGCCGTTGCCTAATGCTTGCTGTAGATACAAATGTAGGGTTGTACTGCGTTCCCGATCCATCAGCCAACCGCGTGCGCCCGCCTCTTGACGAAGCTGTTTACGCGAATACCAGATGCCATCACCGTCACAGAGATGATTGCCGATCTCCCCGACGTTGGGGTTTTGCGCGAAAAAGCGGATCGCATCATCTTCGATTCCTGCGCCCGTCATGAGCGCATCGGTATCCATTTTCATCAACACTTGAAAATTGTAACTGGAATTAACATGCAGCATCGCCAGTGAGAGCGACTTATACAGCCCACCGAACAACCCGTAATTGACGGGAGCGCGGACAACATCGAGTGCAGGAAATTCACGCGCCAGCCGCTCACCTAAATGCATGGGCGCAGAATTATCCTGAATGACGATCTTGTGGTCGGGCGTGGCGTAATGTTGAATACTCTCGATGGTATCAACCATATGCTCGTAGCGATTTTTTGAGCTTAATGCCCCAACCGGAATGATGACGACGAGTTTCACTTTTTGCTTCATCTTGAGTAGCCTCCCTTATCCCACACGCGCCCGGAACATGACGCGAATTTGGACGGTAACGACCCACTGACCCGCCCCTACTTCAATGGTGCTGTCGGGTTCAGTCGGGATTCCGCGTGTAATGTCCACTTCTTCGACTTCCAACGGTTCGCCTACGATCAAGCCCAAGCCGGACGCCAATTCGCCCGCCCGCGCATACGCGCTGGTGATCGCTGCGGTTCGGGCAGATGTTTCCAGCGCCCCTATATCGCTCATACCAAAGCTGAAATCCCCGACGACATTTGCGCCTGCCCGTACTGCTTCGCTGACCACCTGCCGCGCCATCGACACGTTACGGATGACCACATGGTTTGTATTGATCACGCGGTAGACCAACTGCCCGGTGAGCGACCCGGTACGGGTGTCGATCAAGTCTTGCGGCACGACATCGACGCCGATCATTTGAATGTCGCTGGGGTCAATGCCGATTCCCGCTAACGCTTCTGTGATCAGACTCAGGCGGTTTTCAACGTCCAAGACCGCCTGTGATAAATCCGTGTTCAGAACTTCGACACCTAACGAAAGTGAGGCGACATCGGGCGTCGCGCTGACCTGACCTTCACCGACAACAGTGATGCTGTTCACCACCTGCTGCTGTGCCTGAGCTGGAGCGATCCCGATGATCAACAGTGAGGCAATGAGGATGAGCTTAACGAACTTCAACGATTGCATGTGTGATGTCCCTTTTCAACCAGAACGATGCGATAACATAGGTCAAGTTAGCAGCGATTGCCCCTGCAAAGACGGTCAATGCCGCACCGGTCAGCCCTAAAGCCGGAATAAAAATGATGCCAAAGAGGACTGAAACGATCACCACGACGACGCGGCTCACCGTTTCCCAGTAAGGTTGGTCTGTGCCGACCAGAACCGCCGTCACGATGCCATGCACACCATAGCTGATTTCGCTCAACGCCAGCATGAGCAGCACCGCCAGCGGTACGACATACGCCTCACCGAATACCAACGTGATAAACGGACGATAGACGATCAACAACAGCAGCAGCAAAATGGCATTCGCGCCTAACGAAAGCAAGATGCTGTTACGCATAACGTCGCCGTGCGTGTCATGTTTACCCGCCGCGACTTTCGGCATAAGCACCGTCGTCACGCCCGCCGGGATGAAACTCAAGAACATGGTGAGCGTTTTGGTCAGCGCGTAGATGCCGACTGCGCCCGTACCTAAAAACTGCTCGATCAACAGAATGTCAATACCCGCGTAGAAGATGTATGCGGCATGTGACACCCAGATCGGCGTGGCAAACTTGATTATGCGCGATACATACGCACGGTCTGGCATGAACAGGCGAAAACGGATTGGAAATGGGTTCGACAATTGAAGGATTACAATGGGCAGCAAATACGATGCGCCGTAGATGATCAATGCGGGCATGGGGCTGTGTTCGCCCATGAACACGTACACGACGACAATAGCGATCATCTGCACAAGGTTGCTGCCTAAATAGGCTGCCATCAAGCGCCACGACGCCATGAACCCGCGTGCTAACCCGTAATAGCTGTAATGGAGTGTGAAGCCCAAAAAGACCACGATCACGCCAACACTGAGGCGTCCCGCTAGAAGCAGCATGGGGATCGCGATCACCAGTGTGACGCCGACCAGACCGATCAGGATCATCCATGCAGTCGATAAGAACTCGTCCAACTCGGCAGATTTGTCTTTCGCACCGCCCACATAGCGTGCCAGAACGTGCTGTCCGAACGGCATGGTCAGTAGTGCGACGATTCCAGCCACCGTCAAACTGTATTGGACGAAGCCAAAATCGTCGGGCGAGAGCAGCCGTGCTAGTACGAGTGAGAAGCCGAATCCCAACACCCGCGCCAAAGCGATCCCAACCGAAATAATAGTCGAACTCTTGATCAGTTCATGTGTTGCCGTTTTCGTTGCCATAATTACGCCTGTTCGATGCTCTGCAAAAGTTCGGTGAAGTGGCTTTGCCATTCGGCTTCTTGCTGGGTTGCTAACTGCTTGACTTCTTCAATCAGCCGACCTTCATCCTGCATGATCTCTCGGACACCCGCCGCAATTCCGTCGGTGCTGTTGGGGATGAATACGGTCCCCGCTGTGAAGTATTCGCGCAGCGCGGGCTGGTCAGATAACAGCAGCGGCTTATCGAGCGCAACGGCGTCTTGAGCGCCGCCCAACAACGAATAGGGATAGGTCGTCAGCACCATCACCGCGTTAGCGCGGTAGAGCGCGTTCCAGTAAGCATCCCCGCGCAGATAATCGGTGAAGGTCACGTTTGCGGGGGCGCGTTCGATCACGCCTGCCGGAGCGAGTTTGAGATCGCCCATGATCGAGAAATGCGCGTCGGGTAACTGTTGCGCCGCTTGCAAAATAATGTCGAGCGGCTCATCAACGGCGAACGTGTTCACAACCGCAATTTCAAAGGGCAACCCCACCCCCGACCCCTCCCCGAATTCAGGGAGGGGAGGAGTGTAGGGAGGCGCAACGGCGCGTCCGTTTTCACCTGTTACACCATCGAACGCCCCATCGGACGCCCCTACTGGGGCTTGTAAGGAGGTCGGCGGGTTCTTCGGCGGGTTGGGCAGCACAACTGCCCGTGCGCCCCACGACTCGAACAGGTCGGCAAAGCGCCGTTGATCGGTCACGGCGAGATGCGCCCGCTTGATCAAGAAACGCTGTAACGGCAGAGTCCAGCCCCAACGCCGCGAATACAGGGAGGGTGGGTGCGTGTCGATGATGATTTTTGTCCCGGTAAACAGGCTGTACAGCCACACACACAGCGGCGCGAATACAGGCGGATTGGTCACGTAGACCACACGCGGACGTTCGCGCAGCAAAATCGCAAAGGTCTTGATCGCCTGTAATACATACTTGAACGGCGCGATATAGGGTCGCTTGTACATCAGGAAATGCACGTTGTACAACGGCGAGTTAAGCCGCTTGGCAAACATCGCCGTCCTGCCTTCATAGGGCGCCCAGACCATCGTGATCAAATGGGGGTGGGTGCTGGTTCGAGTCGTGTTTTTAGAGATCGTCGAAGTCATAATGAGCCTCTGTCTGCTGCGTGAATGAATCCGCCACCGTAAGGACGCGATTGATCGCGCCCACCGTCATTGTTTTCAAACGCTGCAATATCCGTTTTGACAGATGATGTGGAGCGCGATTTGCTGCCCGCCGCAATCAACCCGACGATTATCCACAGGTAATCGACTGCGCCGGAATTGGTGAAGACTTCATTGGTGAAGCCCATAATGCTGAGGACGGCAAGCAAGGCGAAAAGTGCAATCGCCAGTTGATGCGTGAGATCGTGGTTGCCTTTGAAT
>JBBQRJ010000474.1:0-4079 GCA_038214955.1 Aggregatilineales bacterium
GACGTGAACGCCGCGAAAAATATTAGTGCTTGGGCTACGGTCATTTAGCCTCTGGTGACGGGTGAATTGGGTACACTTGCTTGCAAGTCAACCCCGCCTCAGTTGCAAGCCACGCCACTTTAGTGGCTGTGGTCTATGACCTTCTTTACCATGTTTATCAACCCGTTCAGCGATCCCACAAGCATGATCGGGCGGCGTCCCTCTCAATTTTGGTTAATTGATATTTACGGGGTGAGCAGCATCTTGGGGACAGCGGCGCTCACCATGGGCGTGATTCTGTTTGCCCTGCGGCGCTGGAAACTACCTGTCGGCAGTATCACTCTCATACTGACGGTCAACAGTCTGTTGATGTTCTGGTTGAACGAGCGGGGACAGTCAGAATACCGTTTGCTGCTGCTGGTTGCGCCGATCATCGGGCTGCTGGCAGATGCGATGCTCTATTTCCTGAAACCCTCGCCAGAGCGCCCGCTGATGTTCCGTGCTTTCAGCTTTATCATTCCTTTCGCCTACTACCTTCTGTTTTTGGGCTTGCTGAATCAAGTAGGGGCAGAAATTTATAATCAGGGCTTGTGGTGGAAAATTCACATGTGGTTGGGCGTACCGATTCTCGCGGGCGTCGTTGGCGTCTTTTTAAGCTACCTCACAGTGCCGCCTGCTCTGCCCATCTCAGACGTGTAAAAGCTCCGCCGATCTGCTGCGCTGGTTTACTCGTTTATTCAGCGTCTGCCAAACGCATTAAAGCGTTGGCAAGTTCTCTCAGCGCAGCACGAAGTTCAGGCGGTTCATACACCACAAACTCGAATGAAAGGGTCGCCAACTGCCCCGCCACCCACGCGAGATTATCGGCACTGCCGCGCAGAATCATGCCCTCTGCGTGTGGTTCTAATACGCCGAAGACATCAAAGATTTCACGCTGAATGGTGGCAAAGTCGGCTTTTAAAAGCACTTCAAACCGATACTGACGGGGCAGAGTCGCTATCGCTTGCTCGACATACACCAGCGGGTCAAACGGCTCTACGCGGTCAAAGTGAGTCTCCGTAAGCTGTGCGGCGGCGACTCGATCCATCCGAAAAGATCGCATCGCCTCGCGCAAATGACACCATCCCACAACATACCATTTGCCGTAGCGAAAGGCGATCCCATACGGATCGAGATCGCGTTCGCTTACATCCTCTGCGCTGGAGTAATAGCGAATATGCACGCGCTGTTTTTGCTGGACTGCGCCGCTCATAATCATCATCACGTGACTCGATGCAGGGATCGGGTTTCCGGCAGTGTTCAGGGTGATGGTGTCGCTTAAGGCGCGAACACGATTTTTGAGTTCAAGCGGCATCACGTGTTCCAGTTTGGCGCGGGCGCTTTGAATAGCGGCGGCGTTCTCGGTCAGTCCAAGTTGTGATGCCGCCAGCAGTCCAATTTCCAACGCGACTGCTTCTTCATTCGTGAACATCATGGGCGGGAGTTTAAAGCCCGCCCCTAATGCATAAGCCCCATTGCGCCCGCGATCCGCGATGATCGGAATGCCCAAATCTTGCAGCATAACAATATATCGCCGCAGCGTGCGGACATTCACTTCCAGTCGTTCGGCAAGTTCCGCGCCCGTCAGCCGATCATGAGCGTACAGCATTTCCAGAACTGCCAGCACCCGCGAGGTTGGATGATACATGCTCACACGGTTGTAATTTGACGATAGGGTTGTATTTTACACTCTTTCAAAATCCATAATCCAGTTCGTTTCCCATGTGCTGCCGCCATCAGCAGAAAACGCCTGTTTCCAACGGGCAGAATCCTCACTGTTGATTGTCCAAATGAAGCGGCTGAAAATATATTTGCCGTTGTGCGGCTCGTGCGCGTAAAACTCCCCGCGATCCCCATCAAATTTACCGATTTGAGGATTGGTCAAGCTAGAAGCATGGACGCTGTCCGCCCAATAAATGCTCCACTCTTGCGAAGTGGGGTTGAACAAGCGCACGGTATAGCCAAGTACCGTTCCTGTTTCGCGGTACATTGTGGCTTCCTCAAAATGCCCAATCCCATTGAGGATTTTACGAATGCCGCTAGAGTGTCCCTCGAATTCATCCCATTCGGTACATCCCGTCATACGTTCGCGCAAACGCTGATGCTTGACCTTCCATTCCCCGATCAGAAAATCGAAATCTGCGCGTCCGTCCTTGATTTGTGTCTCAGCTTGCATGATGTTCCCCTTTATTTATCCGAGTAAACATCATTGTATGGATAAAAGAGGGCGGAATCGTTCCTATTTTAAATCGGGTTTTAGGCAAACAAAAACCCCTCTCAACGCTGAGAAGGGTTCTGGTTTAACTGTTATTTACGATTATTCGCTAGCGGGTGATTCGGGTGTCGTGTCCACAGTTTCATCTGCGACGATGTTGTCTGCCGCTGGTGATTCTGCTTGTACGGGTGCTTGAGTATTCTCATCTACGACCACGCTGTCCACCGGCACTTCTTCGCTTGGTTCGGCGACAACAGCAGCAGCACCAGCAGCACTAGGAGGCGCAGAGGCGAGGGCTTCGGGCGGCAAATCTCCACCTTCTGTACCCCAACGCTGCGTGAAGCCCACGCGCCGCTTTTCCGGCTCTAGGTGGCTGATACGCAGTTTCAGGCGGTCACTCTTCTTGACGTAGGAGTGCGGTTCTTTCAGCGAACCGTCGCCCATTTCGCTCAAGTGGAGCAGACCTTCTAGCCCGTCATCCAATGCGACGAACGCGCCGAAATCAACGACGTTCGTGACCGTGCCTTCGACCAACTGCCCTTCATGATACTTCTCGGCAGCGGCTTCCCACGGGTCATCGAGCAAACGCTTGCGCGACAGCGCAATGCGGTTTGCGCCGCGATCCAGACTCAACACGTAGACTTCAATTTCTTCGCCTACGCGCAGCACATCACGCGGGTGATCGACACGATGCCACGCCAATTCGCTGACATGGATCAAGCCATCTGCACCGCCGAGGTTGACGAATGCGCCAAAGTCGCGCAGACCTGTCACCGTCCCGCGCACGATGTCGCCTTCCTTCAATTCTGCCAGCAGACGCGCTTTTTGCTGTGCGCGCCATTCGCGCTGCGCTTCGCGTTCGCTGAAGATCAAACGGCGGCGTGCTTGATCAACTTCAATGACCTTGACGTTCAGTTCTGCCTGAAGTAGGTCGTCCCATGATTCGCGCCCACCAGACGCCCCCATCGACATCAGGTGTGAACTGGGGATAAACCCTTCGAGGCGATTCCACTGTACGAGGATACCGCCGCGATTATGCCCCTTCACGTTCACCCTGACGATTTCTTCTGATTCCAGCAGTGACCGGGCTTTTTCCCAGTCGTACTGCTGCAAGCCCATGTTGATCGAGACGATCAAATTATCATCTTGATCTCGCGGATTGATCACGTAAACGGGGATTTCCGCACCGACTCGCAGGTCGCCGCGCACTTTGGGATCGAGCCGTTCTAAGTCTTGCACGGGGACAATCCCATCCCGTTTCGCGCCCATATCGACAATGACTTCGCGTTCGTCAATCTGTAAAATCGTCGCGCTGCGAATTTCCCCGCGTGTTGGCGGGTTGTACGACCCTAACGACGAGTCAAGCAGGGCGCGAAATTCCTCCGCGAAATCTTGATCTTGTTCTACCCCGAGTTTTGAAATATCCATCTAAGACCCACCTTACGAGAGTTGTCCAATACACCACGACACAGACGAACGAAACGTCTGTAAAACCGAAAGCGCCTACCGGCGCTACATTATGACTCACGAAATTGTTATACTGATTATATCAGTCTTATGTCGGAACGACGTAAACATTGTGTGAATTCTAATTCATATCTGGCATGTTCATGGCAATTCCGCGCACTCCGCGATCAATTTCCCACGGATAAACGATGTAAGCGTCGGTGGTTGCGCCGTAAAAATCGGGACGTTGGTTAGCGAACAGCGACTTGTACGGGTTGTAATGCATGACGCACATCATCGCGGTTGCGTTCGCCGCAATCACACGTTCGCGCACCGAAATGCTGGTGCGCCCGCTGCCCCACACATCATCTACAATCAAAATCCGTCGGTTCGCCAGCAG
>JBBQRJ010000475.1:0-4070 GCA_038214955.1 Aggregatilineales bacterium
CGAGATACTTCTTTTTTCGTAATCCGCCCCAATGACGCTCAACTGCAACGATTTTTCATTGAGGACATAGTAACCCTCTGGCAGAATGACATCAAGCGCATCAGTCAGGTGCGTGATGTGGGCGGCATGAAACATTTCCCACCCCCCACCTTCGCGTTGTAGCAAACTGTGAAGATGAGCATTCACCCCGCGATATTGATTATCACGCTGATGCACAGGCATAGCTGCTCCCGATTGTCCAAACGGGGCGGACAGTGATCCGCCCCATCTATCTATTCTACCCGATCAGCATTCCAGCGGGGTCTTTGTCGGCGAGAATTTTCTTAAGTTCGAGTACCTGATCACGCAGCAAGGCGGCTTTCTCGAATTCGAGCGCCTTTGCCGCCGCTTTCATCTCCGATTCCAGTTCCTTGATCATTTTGTGCAGTTCATCTTTCGGCAGCATGGTAATGCTGACCATACCGTCTGCCGGGGTCTGTTCTTCGGTGATCTGCGCCCGCACACGATCTGTCAGGTCGCGGATTTGCTTGACGATCTGAGTCGGCGTGATTCCGTGCGCTACGTTATGGGCGTGCTGGACAGCACGGCGGCGATCCGTCTCGTCAATCGCCCGTTTCATCGAGTTGGTCATCTTGTCGGCGTACATGATCACCTTGCCTTCAAGGTGACGCGCTGCCCGCCCGATGTTCTGAATCAGTGCCTGTTCAGAGCGCAAAAACCCTTCTTTGTCCGCATCCAAAATGACGACCAGCGACACTTCTGGCAAGTCGATGCCTTCACGCAGCAGATTGATCCCGACAATGACATCATACACACCGAGTCGCAAGTCGCGCAGGATTTCAATACGTTCTAGTGTCTCAATTTCGGCGTGCAAATGATGAGCGCGGATACCCACTTCGTTGATGTAGCCCGCGAGTTCTTCCGCCATGCGCTGCGTGAAGGTCGTGACAAGCGCCCGCTGTCCTTTCTTGACCCGTGCCGCGAGTTCTTGCAGCATGTCGTCAATTTGACCTTTGGTGGGTCGCACGTACACTTCAGGATCAACAATGCCCGTCGGACGAATGATCTGCTGCACGGTCTTTTCGCTGATGTTCCGCTCATAAGGTCCTGGCGTGGCAGTGGTATAAAGTACCTGCCCCATCCGTTCCTCGAATTCCTCAAACTTGAGCGGACGATTATCTATCGCGCTTGGCAGACGGAAGCCGTAATCGACCAGCGTGGTTTTACGGGCGCGATCTCCGTTGTACATGCCGTGCAACTGCGGGATCGTCATGTGGCTTTCATCGATCACCAGCAGATAATCTTTCGGGAAGTAATCGACCAATGTCCAGGGGGGTGTCCCCGACGCACGTTGATCAAGGTGGCGCGAATAGTTCTCAATACCGGACGTGAAACCCATCTCGCGCAGCATTTCGAGATCGTAGCGCACGCGCTGTTCGATGCGTTGTGCTTCAACCAACTTGCCTTCGCGCTTGAACTGTTGAATCGTGTCGTCTAGTTCCTTCTCGATGTCTGTGAGCGCCGCTTTGAGCTTGTCATCGTCTGCCATGAACTGCGCGGCAGGGAACAGGACTACCACATCATGCTGCGCCAGTAGCTCGCCTGTGAGCGGGTCAAACTGGACGACGCGCTCAATCTCATCACCGAACAGGGTGATGCGATAGGCGGATTGTTCGTAGGGTGGGTACACTTCCAAGACATCACCACGCGCTCGAAATGTTCCGGGACCCAAATCCATATCGTTGCGGTCATATTGCAGCGAAACGAGTTTGCGTAGCAAAGTCTCACGCCGAACCTCGCTCCCCTTGCGAAACTCGACAGTGGATTTGCCCCACGTTTGCGGATCGCCTGTGCCGTAGATGCACGACACCGACGCCACAATGATCACATCACGGCGGGAGAGGAGCGCGGCTTTGGATGCGATTCGCAAGCGTTCGATCTCTTTGTTGATGTCGGTCTGCTTCTCGATGAACAGGTCATAGCGCGGCACATACGACTCTGGTTGGTAGTAGTCGTAGTAGCTCACGTAGTATTCGACAGCGTTGCGCGGAAAGAACTCTTTGAATTCAGCGTACAACTGCGCCGCCAGCGTCTTATTGTGCGCGAGGATCAGCGTAGGTTTCTGCACCTGTTGTATTACGTTTCCTATTGAAAAAGTCTTACCAGTACCAGTGGCCCCTAACAAAACTTGATGACGCAAACCAGAATTAAGCCCGTCTACCAACTCACCAATTGCACGGGGTTGATCGCCAGTGGGTTGAAATTCAGATACAAGTTCAAATGGGGGCATGTGGGGTACTCCTGTCAGAACACCAGTTCGTCTATTATACCCGATTTAGGGGCAATTGAGGCATATTTCGCTATACTCTATGTGAGAAATTGGCTTATTTGTGAGGTTCTATGGCACATCAAACATTGACTACGATTACCCGTTCGCTGCGCCGTGATACGCCGCCCATGCGTCTGTTCGAGAAGGCGAAACGCTACGGCATCTGGAATCCGAGTGATATTGATTTCTCGCAAGACATCGAAGATTGGAAACGCCTCACTGATGAGGAACGCGACGTGATTTTGAGGCTCACATCCATGTTTCAAGCGGGCGAAGAAGCCGTGACGCTCGACTTGCTGCCGCTGATCATGACGATTGCGCGGGAAGGTCGCATCGAAGAAGAGATGTTTTTGACCACGTTTCTATGGGAAGAAGCCAAGCATACCGATTTTTTCCGCCGCTTTCTGGATGAAGTCGCACAGCACCCCGGCGATCTCTCGCGCTACAACACGCCAAGCTATACCCTGCTCGTTTATGAGGCACTCCCGGCGGCACTTGACCGCTTGATCACGGATTCGTCGCCCGAAGCACAAATCATCGCGTCGATCACCTATAACATGATCGTAGAAGGCGTGCTGGCAGAGACGGGTTATCATGCTTATCACGCCATGCTGGAACGCAACGGCTTGATGCCCGGTCAATTGGAGGGGATCACCTACCTCAAGCAGGATGAGTCGCGGCATATCGCCTATGGCATTTACTTGATCTCGCGGCTGATCGCGGAACATCCGCATTTGTGGGAAACTGCCGAATCGACCATGAACGCCCTGCTTGTCCCCGCGCTCGGTGTGATCGGGGATGTGTTCGCACTGTACGACCCTGTGCCGTTCGGCTTACAGATTGATGAGTTCATGAATTATGCGACCATGCAGTTCAGCAAACGGTTCGCCCGGCTGCAAGCGGCGCGGGGAGCATCCCTTGATCAAGTGGTGGGAATCACGCAAGCGGCGATTGATCACAATGATTCATGAGCAAAAGTTAAAAACGCGCTAAGTCACCGTTGACACACAAATATGCCTCTGCTATCATCATCCCTACATTGCGGGGTAGAGCAGAGGCAGCTCGTCGGGCTCAAGGTGTCGGACTGATGACAAAGACTTAACAAAACTTACGCCAAGTTTGTTGAGGATCAGGAGGACACGGGGCTGCGTACATGGAAACGTGTACGTGAAAACCTGTCAAACTCGGGGAAGCCGGTAGCGCGGTAATCCCGACCCAAGCCTCAGAAGATCGAGGAAAGGGCGAGAGACTAGACGGCAGGCACCTAAACGACGCAAGTCGCATGGTGAAGGTATAGTCCTTTAGGCAAAACCATTTTGGTGGAACGAAAGTTCAAGCCCTAAAGCATAACCCGGAGGTCGTGCGTTCGAATCGCACCCCCGCTATAATGTATCAATCTATGATGTTAGACCTTCAGTTGGTGATATAGCTCAGTTGGTTAGAGCGATGCACTCATAATGCATAGGTTCGCAGGTTCGAGTCCTGCTATCACCACACTAAGACCTCAAATTGGGGTCTTTTTGATTCTTGTTACTTGACTAACGATAGAATTACCATATTATTTTTAAAAAAGGATAAATTGTGGCGAAACCGTTTCTTAGAGAAGAGGCACGGCAATTACGCGCAGAGGGTATTTCAGTAGGTGCTATCAGTACACGCCTTTCTGTTTCAAAAAGCTCTGTAAGTTTATGGGTTCGGGACATTCAATTAACCAATGATCAGCTAGAGCAACTAAAGAATA
>JBBQRJ010000476.1:0-4063 GCA_038214955.1 Aggregatilineales bacterium
CAAACGCCCCACTTGCAGCGCGTGCGCTTCGCCCGCCTCATGTGCCGATGCATCGACAAAGTTGACAGGCACGAACGCCGACAGCACTTGCAAACCTCGTTTTTCCAATTCAGGGCGCAGCACCGCCGCGTCAGTCGGCAAATAGCCCCACGGACCCAACTCCGTCCCTATGTAGCCCGTCGCCTTAATCTCGTCTAACACCTGCGTATACGGGAACTTCGGTGTGATCCCCTCAAATTCATAAATGCCCCACGAGACTGGAGCGCCTGCGATACGGATGCTCATAAATGTTCCCCTGCTATCCACTGACGCACAGGCACAATGTGCGTGTTGAAATGCTCAAACGTATTCCCGGTGATCAAGCGCCAGGGTGATCCCCAGAATGCGCCCTCGTGATCGCTCTCGAATAGCTCATATTCGCTCATCGCTTCCACTGCTTCGACGACTTGCAAATGCGTTTTGCGGAAGTCTGCCAGCACATCATCCAGCAGCAGATTTCTATCCCGTTCGCAGCACGCATCATTCAGCGCGTCGATTTGTTCCCACGTATAACCCGTGTCGGGGATGTCGGGCTTTTCCCCGTGCTGCGCCTTATCCAACCACACGAGAATGCGCTTCATCCATGTCGTGAGATGTGTAATCGTGTCTTTGACCGACCACCATCCTTGAACATCTGGCACGAGCATTTGTTCCGGCGTCAGTTGTGCCAACGTCCGCTCGGCAAACGCATACTCCGTGCGGATCAATTCCAACAGGCGTGTCTTATCCATTTCAGGCTGCATGATTTCTTCTCCCTCACCACACGATTGGAACGAGTCCCGCCTTCGTAATTGCCCCGTCAGCGGTGATTAACGGAAACCCTAAACGCCTTGCTAATCCGGTGATTATTCTATCGTGCATTTCCGGGACAGCCGCATCCCGATCAAAATCCAGCACATCTTCAACCTCAAGCGAAACAAACTCAAAATAAGGTTTGCTTATCACATCTCGATAAGTCTGCTTGAAGTCAGCAAACAGATGCCATTTCTTGTTGGAGTAATACAACTCCATCATAACAATTGCGCTGACATAGAGCGTAACTTCACCACGTTCTGCTGCCCGAAAAATACCCAAAGCAGTTTGACTCAAAGTCGGATCGCGCTTGAGATACCAGATCAAAACATGGGTGTCAATCACATAATCAAATGTTGTCTGGCTTGAGGTCGTCAAGTTCTTCTTCCCACGCTTTACCAACCTGGATCAGGTAATCATTCAGTTCTTCAAAGCTCACATCAACAGGTAGGCTGGCATATTTCCCATAGAGACTCTCAACGTTGTCAAATGCTCCCATCGCTCGAAGTGCCTCACGTTTTGCGCTCGACTCTTCCGCATTTTTGGGTGTGAATAATCTCAACTCATCGATCTGCATCTTGATCAGCAGGGCTTTCTGTGTCGGCGTCAGCTTTTGTGCCGCCTTGACAATCTCCTCAAACGTTAGGTCAGCCATCTCTCGCTCTTCTTCTTTTCCTCATATTGTACACGGGCTTGATCTACCGCCGGGTTATTCGACACTTCCGCGATGGCGACATCCCACCATGACTCGTAGCCGCCCACGCGCTGACTCCGGTCTGTCTCTACGACGATGCACACCGTTTGATCAATATCTCGCGCCGCCTGAATCGCGTTCGCCAGTTCGTCCCGGTTACTCGCCGTGATCACATGTGCGCCCAAACTCGCCGCATTCGCCGCATAATTGACAGACAGGACATCCCCGTCCAATTGACCGGACTCCGTGCGATAGCGATATTTCGTACCAAACCCGTCGCTTCCCACCGCTTTCGACAACCCGCCGATGCTGGCGTACCCGTGATTATCGATCAAAATGATGTTCAGTTTGATGCCTTCCTGCACCGCCGTGACGATCTCCGTATTCAGCATCAAGTAGGATGCATCACCCACCATCACGTAAACGTCGCGCTCCGGTTGTGCCATCTTGATCCCCAAGCCGCCCGCGATCTCGTAGCCCATCGTGGAGAATCCGTACTCAAGGTGATAGCCTTTGTGATCGCGTGTGCGCCACAGCTTATGCAAATCCCCCGGCATACTCCCCGCCGCGCACATGACCACATCCTGCGGGCGTGACAGCATGTTCACCACGCCGATCACCTCCCCCTGACTGATCAGCGGCTCGTGTTCGAGGTTGTAAATCCGGCTCACCTCTTGATCCCATGCCGCGTTAAATTCCCGCGCCCGCGCTTGATACGCCGTATCCGTTTGATACCCCGTGAGCAATCGGCTCAATTCATCCAGCGTGATCCACGCATCGCCCACCAGCGGGATCGCGCCGCGCTTGTGGGCGTCAAATTCCATCACATTGATGTTGACGAACTGCACATCAGGATTCGCAAATGCTGTGTTAGACGCGCTCGTGAAATCGCTGTAGCGCGTCCCCACGCCGATCACGACATCGGCTTCTCGCGCTGTGATGTTCGCTCCCGGCGTCCCCGTCACGCCGATTGCGCCCAGATTCAGCGGGTGATCGTAGAGCATCGCACCTTTGCCCGCTTGCGTCTCTCCAACGGGGATTCCTGTGCTTTCCGCGAATGCCTTGAGCGTTCCATACGCCTCGCTGTAATGGACTCCACCGCCCGCCACGATGATCGGCTTTTTGGCATTGCGGATCACACCAGCGGCGCGAATCAGCGCGGCGAAGTCGGCACGGTTGCGCGGGATGTGCCATACGCGCTTCTCAAACATCGCATCAGGGTAATCATATGCCATCGTCTGCACATCTTGAGGCAGCGCCAACGTGACCGCGCCCGTATCAGCAGGGGAGGTGAGGACGCGCATCGCTTCGGGCAGCGCCGTGATGATCTGCTCTGGTCGGTTGATGCGATCCCAGTAGCGCGAGACGGGTTTGAAACAGTCGTTGACCGAAACATCGAGCGAATGCTCATTCTCGATTTGCTGCAAGACAGGCGATTGAATCCGTTCCGCGAAAATATCACCGGGCAGCAGCAGCACCGGAATCCGGTTGACAGTCGCCACCGCCGCGCCCGTGACCATGTTCAACGCCCCGGGACCAATCGACGATGTACACGCGAACGTCTGCAAGCGATTTTTTGCCTTCGCGTAGGCAACCGCCGTGTGAACCATCGCCTGTTCGTTGCGTGCCTGATAGTATTTGAACCGATCCGCGTACTGCTGCAACGCCTGACCGACTCCCGCCACATTGCCATGCCCGAAAATTCCCCAACATCCCGCGAAGAACGGCGTTTCGATCCCGTCCCGCTCAACATACTGGTTGCTCAAGTACAAAATAACCGCTTGCGCCATCGTCAATTTTGGCATGAAAAATGCTCCTATTCTCTAAACTGGTTACGGCTGATTATGACTTCTTCTTTTCGTAGGGACGCCCAACGGGGCGTCCGCCAATTATCAAATGACCGGACGCGCCGTTGCGCGTCCCTACAACACCAGCCCTGCCTGTTTTCCCCTCTCCACTTGGAGAGGGGTCGGGGGTGAGGCGGTTCTAAAACCTTGTGCGAAATGCCCACTTCATCATAGGGGATTTCCCCCACTTCTGTTGTTCCCCAAATCCCAAGTGTGTTACACTCGGTAACGAAATAGGTTTTGTTTTGAGGAGAAACGCTCTTGAAATTCACTAAGTTTTTCGCTCTATTGTTGATTGTAGCACTCGCTTTTGGGGCTGTCAGCGTCATGGCACAAGATGAGACTCCCTCTGGCGAACTGGAAATCTTTTCGTGGTGGGCAGGCGGCGGTGAAGCTGCTGGTCTCGAAGCCTTGATCGCTGAGTTTAGCGCAATGTATCCCGATGTGACCGTCATGAACGCGGCGGTGGCTGGTGGTTCGGGCGTCAATGCCCGCGCCGTCCTGCAAACCCGTATCTGGCTACACAATGGCGATGTATCTGGCGGGTTTACGCGGCATCTCTGAGGAACTGCGCGAAGCCGCCCGCGTGGATGGTGCGTCGGAGTTTGGCATTTATCGACATGTTGTTTTCCCCCTGCTTGCACCTATCACGTTGAGCGCCATGATCATTCTCGGTCATATTTCGCTCAAA
>JBBQRJ010000477.1:0-4063 GCA_038214955.1 Aggregatilineales bacterium
GCATGTCGGCTTTGGAAATGTGACCATAGAAGCTATTCGGAAACGGAACTCAAAAAAAGAGCTATTTGAGTACATCGTTTCAGCCGAAAAATTATAAATAGCCATAGGCAGTGTACTCGATAGCCAACTTCCTTACGCGACCAACTGTGCGACGTTCGCAAATACGCCGAGCGTTTCTTCGCGCCAGATCGCTTTGTAGTCGGGATCGAACAGCGTCCATGCGTCACAATCTGCCAGCATCATCGAACGCAGCAGAGGGAACAGCGGCGGGTTCACGTACAGCAGCACATCGTTGGGAGAGAGCGGCGCGGCTTGTGGGTCGGCTTGAACGTTGGTGATCGCTTGATGATGCAGCACCCCGCGCAAAATGAGTCCGGCGGGCGTGTCCCACCCGAACAGCGTCCGTATTCCATCGGTGATTTGCGGCAGCAAGCGGTTATCGGGGATCGGTTCGCCGCCCGCGTTGGTCGTGATCGCGTCGTGGGTCAAACGCGACCATGCTGCGAGGGCGTCATTGTCGCCCAACATGGGAAAGCCTAATGCGGCGATTCCCGCTCCTGCCAGCGCAGTAGATCGAAACGTGTGAACGTGGTCGCGCTGTGTTGGAATACGCCGTTTCGCTACATCATGAAACAACACAATCCACTCGATGAGCGTCTTTTGATCGGCAGAGAGTGCGCGGTATTCGGGCTGTAACACCAGCGCGACGAGCGCCGAATTGATATGCACAAGGTTCATGCCATAAGGATGTTCGATCATCGCCCGCCAGCCGGGGACAACGCGATCTGTCGCGTCAATGCGTTCCGGCGTCCACCCTGTTTGGATGCGTTCGCTCCACACGTCCCGCGATTTAATTCCCCCGCGCTCATACTCCCCTGCAATCTCACGAATAAACGGGAGCAGGTCGGGTAGGTGATCGTCAATACGCGGGATCATGCGTTAGTCCCGCTGCGCCATTCTCAACACGGTTTGCAGCAGCACATTCGCACCGTTCACGACATCATGCCATTCTGTAAATTCGTCGGGGTGATGGCTGACTCCATCGACGGACGGGATGAAAATCATACCCGCGTCGGTGAACTCAGATAGAATTTGCGGCGCGTGTCCGCTGTAGCTGAACATGCGCGTATGCGTCAAACCCAGATCGTCGCACACACTCTCTAGCAGATGAATCACACCAGCCGCTAAATTAGCGGCTGGCATGGTGGCGATCTTTTCAGTTTTGACGGTTAAACCGTAGTTAGCAGCGCATTGGTGAGCAAGCGATGCAATGGCAGCTTCCATTTCGACCATCAGTTTTGCGCTGACGTGCCGACATTCGACAGTCAGACAGGCTTTGCTCGGAATGACGTTGAACATCCCCGGCTCTACAGTGACATCACCGCAGTTAAAAATGCCGTCGCCATAGCGTTCGCGCACGAGATCATGAGCGCGGACGATGAACAATGCCGCCCCGCGCAGCGCGTCACGGCGCTTGTACATATCGGTTGTGCCAGAATGTCCCGCTTGACCGATGAACGTCACCTGATAGGTTGAGCGCCCGACGATGCCCGTCACGACACCGATATTCGTGCCATCCCGATCCAGCCGGGGACCCTGTTCGATGTGAACTTCAAGGTAGCCACAAATCGACTGCGGCGCACGGCTTGCCCGCCAGATCGCACGCGGGTCAATGCCCGTTTGCATCAGCGCGGCGCGGAATGATCCTTCGCCAAAATTGATGTCCGCGAGGTCTTCAGGGGAGAGCGCCCCTGCCAGCGCACGACAGCCGAACAGCGATTTCCAGCAGCCTTCATCGTCGGTGAAGTTGATCACTTCAAGATTGATCGGCAGTTCTACGCCCGCCTCTTTGATCGTGCGGAGGCATTCGAGCGCCGCCACAATGCCGACTGCGCCATCATATTTCCCACCGTTGGGAACGCTGTCTAAATGCGAACCAAGCAGCAGCGTTTTCGCTCCCGGTTCGTTGCTGTGCAAAACACCGCCTAAGTTGCCCGCGTCATCATCACGCACGACTAACCCGGCGTTCTCAATTTTGTCTGCAAACCATGAACGCGCTTCGATGTCATTTGCCGAAAGCGCAAGTCGGGTAACCCCGCCATCCGTCGTAGCACCAATATTCGCCAGCTCCAGAAAGTCGGCGTACATGCGTTCGTGATTGATTTTTAGATCGGGCATCACAATAGAAGTCGGTAACAAGCCCGTACCTTCCGTTCCACTTTAACGTTTCAGCATTATATTCCCAAAATCAATGGCGGCGCAATTGTTCTCCCGTGTGATGACGGTCAGTTTTAGATTTCTAACCTGACGCTCTTGTAGTGAAGGGTATAGTGCCATGCGTACCAAGTTAAGGGCTTTTAACCCTCAGCCTCACCCCTAAATCCCCTCTCCGAAAATAGGAGAGGGGACTTGGCGACTCTGTTTTTCTCCCCTCTCCCAAGGGAGAGGGGTTGGGGGTGAGGCGGCTTTAAAATCCTTCTCAGCGTTTGTTGGCATAAAACGCGATACAATGAAAGCAAATAAAAGTCATGAAAGTGATTATCTATGGAACTGACCGCCAATAAATTCAATGAGCAAGCCGTTATTGCGCTGGAAGATATTCAACTGCAAACCGCGCTTGATCGTGGGACAGGGAACTCTAACAGCCGCCGCCGTGCAGTCATGGGCGAACTTGATCACGCGCAGCAGCTTCGCCAGCAGGGGCGCGGGTCACGTTTGCGGGCGCTCCATGAACTACCCGAATTGTTAGAACAGCTCGAAACGAACGTCACCGCAAAAGGGGGGCATGTGTTGTGGGCGACAGACGCAGACGAGGCGAATCAGCACATTCTGGAGATTTGCCAGCGGCACAACCTCAAACGTGGTGTGAAAAGTAAAAGCATGGCGACTGAAGAGATCAACATGCAGCCGTTTTTGACAGAACACGGAATCGAGATGATCGAAACTGATCTCGGTGAATATATTGTGCAAATTGGCGACGATCACCCTAGCCACATTATTATGCCCGTCATGCATAAGACCAAAGAGCAAATCCGCGATTTGTTCATGGAAAAACTCGCCATGCCCTACACCGATGATGCCAGTACCATGACGACCTTTATCCGTCACCACCTGCGCCACAAATACACCGAAGCAGACTTCGGCATGAGCGGCGGAAACTTCATGATCGCGGAGACAGGAACCGTCGTGATTGTCACCAACGAGGGCAATGGTCGGCTTTCTACGAGTATCCCCAAAGTGCATATCGCCGTTGTCGGCATTGAGAAAGTTTTGCCGACATGGGAAGACTTCGGCACGCTGATTCAGCTTTTGCCGCGCAGCGCGACAGGTCAACGGCTGACAGTCTACGTTAACGGGTTTAACTCTCCCGCGCAGGAAGGCGAAAACGACGGACCCGACGAATTTTATTTGATTTTGCTCGATAACGGACGCAGCGACATTTACACCAGCGAATACACCGAGGCGCTTGCCTGTATCCGCTGTGGCGCGTGCTTGAATGCGTGTCCGGTTTATCAAAATGTGGGCGGTCACAGCTATGGGTGGGTGTATCCGGGACCCATCGGCGCGATCATCACGCCGCTGCTCAAGGGAATCGAAAATGCTGAACCGCTCCCCTTTGCCAGCAGTTTATGCGGCGCGTGTAAACAGGCGTGTCCGGTAGACATCGACATCCCCGACATGCTGCTGAAACTGCGGCGTGACCTCGAACCTGTGCAAGAACCCCTGTGGAAAGTCGCTATGAAGGCGTATCAGTTCGGGTTTAGTCACCCGCTGTTGTACGAAATGGGCGGAAAAGCTGCCAGCCTTGCCAGCAGTGTCATTGATCCGAATACGGTGGGTTTGCCGTATCCGCTCAGTGGGTGGACGCAAAACCGTGATTTCCCACCGTTCGCCAAACAGTCGTTCCATGATTGGTGGCGGGAGAATCGGCGTAAAAGCTAGTTGGAGGTGGAAAGATGGAATCGATTAAATTGAAAGCGCATATCAATCACGACGGCGTACTGACGGTGCAAATGCCGTCAGGCGTCGCGGATGTAGACGCGGAAATTGTCGTCTACTATGG
>JBBQRJ010000478.1:0-4061 GCA_038214955.1 Aggregatilineales bacterium
AGACTCGTGTTTGCGCCCTCCCCTGAATTCGGGGGAGGGAGGCGAGCGCAGCGAGCGGGGTGGGGGTCAAACGGACACCCTGCGTAAGGTGAGCTTTTAACTTTCTACTTTTAACTTTTAACTGCTCTCGCACTGATACAGGATCAGCAAGTCCCGCAGCATGGTTGACGCCGACGGCAGCGGTGACGATTCGTGAATGGATGCGGTGATCGTGCCGAACAGGTCACTGGTGTAGCTCACGCCCATATGTTGAGCGCCCAACGCCGCCAGCGCGTGATCGTGCGGTAGTTCGCGTAAGCCCGTCGCCAAGTCGTAACGCCCATCCTCAAGCCGCACCGCTTCCGCAATGTATTTCAGCACGTTTCCGCGACTCTTTGCGTCAGCAATCCGCGCCGGATCAACATCGCGCATCGATTCGCGGCGCACGTCGTCAATTTTCGCGTTCATGCCCAACACGGCGTTCGCAAAAATCACCAGCTTGATCACTGCGTCCCACCCGTCTACGTCCAGCGTCTCATCTTGATCCGCCGCACCCACGTCTTTCGCGCCCTGTACCGCGTCGGCGTAGCTCATGCCCTCGCTCATTTTGGCAAGGATATAGCTGTTCGCCAGATTCGCCTGTGCTTCTAGCTTGGTGATCACCGCGCCCGCGAGGTCGCGTTCTGCAATCGTGATCGCGGGCAACCCGCCGAAAACCGTGCCGTCATGCCGAATTTTGACGCCGTGCTGCTTTGCCAGATCACGAAAACCCGCGTAATCGAGCGCGAGGGGTCCTTTATTCGTGGTGATCAAATGGCATCCATGCTGAATCGCCGCACGCATGGCGCTCATACCCGGTTCACCATCCGTCAAGTTGACGCGAGTCGCCTCGAAAAACACGTCTGCTTTGACCGCCTTCAGCACATCGAGATACGTCATGCCCATGCGCCCAACTCCCGCGAGAGTTCCTACGCTGTGACGCCGTTCCAGCCCTGCCACCGCCGCGAGATCAAGCCCATCAGGGTCAACTGCGCCACCTTCGACATCTGCCGCCCCCACAAGCCGCACATCCAACCCATATTGCTCGCGGATTACACTCTGTTTCTGGTTCAGAACCCCTATAAATCGACTGCCAATATTGCCCAATCCGCTCACAATAATATCTACACGCCGCATCATATCTCCCTTATGCGATCTATTTGTCTCCCCTCTCCTTTTTTTGGGAGAGGGGTCGGGGGTGAGGCTGAGTTTTCCCCCTCTCCTTTTTTTGGGAGAGGGGTCGGGGGTGAGGCTGAGTTTGTCTCCCCTCTCCTTTTTTTGGGATAGGGGTCGGGGGTGAGGCTGAGTTTGTCTCCCCTCTCCGCTCGGAGAGGGGGCTAGGGGGTGAGGTTACTTACATCCCGCCGCCACAATTGACCCGCGTACCCGCCAACGCTCCCCGCGACGCTGCGCCCGCACTCACAGCCGATCTGCAAGCAGGTTTCGAGGGGCAAACCCGACAACCAGCCCGCGAGAAATCCCGCGTCGAAGGCATCGCCCGCGCCCGTCGTATCACCGCCACGTTCAGCGGGTGGCGGTTGATGTGCATACGTCGCCTGTGGGCTGTAGACCTGTGCGCCCTCTGCGCCCAACTTGAGCGTCAGTAAATTCACCCTTTCGCGTAGATGAATCAACGCCTCATCTAGCGTTGGCTGATGGGCGATCAACCGTGCCTCTTGCTCATTTGGCATGAGAATATCAATGTCAGAAAGAGTCCGACTCAACCCCGCGTCCCATTGCTCTGACGGATCGTAATTCGTATCCAACGATGTCGTCAGCCCGAACCCTTTTGCCCGTTTAATGATGTCGCCCCACACGGGGATCAACTGTGTGTGCAAAAACAGACTCGCGTAATGCAAATGCCGCCCTGACTGCAAAAACTCATCAGTCACATCAGCCGGTGAAACTGCTGCGAGACTTCCCAAATAGGTGAGCATGGCACGGTCATTGCTCCCCGTTGGAGTCAAATGAACCGTCATACCTGTCTTGATGGACGCATCTACTGTGAGATAGCGCGTATCCACGCCCGCCGCTTCGAGTTTGTCGATCACCAACTGCCCAAACGCATCTGCGCCGACTCGCCCCAGCACGGCAACTTTCAACCCCAGTTTCGCCGCCTGTGCCGCGAATAAACAGCATGAACCGCCGAGTTCTAGCGAGTAGTTATCGACCAGCTTTTCGACCTGCCCGAACTGCGGCGTCACATCCTGCCCGCTCACGAGGATGTCAATGCACGTATCCGCAAACGTGATAATGTCATATTTCGCCATCGTTGATCTTTCTCCCCTCTCCTCTTTTTGGGAGAGGGGTCGGGGGTGAGGCTTTATATTTTACTCAGTCCTTTAACCTCAGTCCTGTTTTTACCCGTTCGGGAAGAAATTCGGCAAATGCCGTCGATGTGCTTCCAGCAGTTCATCGCGCAGACGGTTCGCCACTTCGCGGTCTGTCACCGCGCCGTCAACCAGTAACGCCTCGGTGAACAGTTCCCGACTCCCCGTGAGCGCCGCCTCCACCGTCAGTTGATTCGCGGCAATCTTGCGGATCAAAACTGCTGCCAGCGTGTCGGGGAAATCGTCAAAATGAATCGCCCGCATTCCGCCCACCATCGCCACCACCGGCAGTTCGAGAATCGCATCATACGGCAAATTCGGGATCGCGCCCTCGTTGGGCAAATTCGCGTAGAAGATGCGCCGTTCGTCATGCTCCATCGACGCGATCATCTGCAAAAGCTGTTCATGTTCCCCGACTCGCCGCTCTAGCAACTTCTCATTGAGCGGCTTTTCGCCCCGCGCTTGTGCGCCCATGTCCTCGTAGATGTCATCACCCCACGCGATCACTTCTTCGAGCGAGTAGGCATCGACACCGAGCGTCCGCCCATAATATTTCCCGCCGGGGAATCGTTCGGGGAAAAATTCGCTCACATGGCGATCAT
Organism: Aggregatilineales bacterium; assembly: GCA_038214955.1. GTDB lineage: Bacteria > Chloroflexota > Anaerolineae > Aggregatilineales > Phototrophicaceae > Flexifilum. The sequence goes on from JBBQRJ010000478.1 coordinate 2,951, forward strand.
TCGCAGAGGGGTACGCGCCATACGCCTCAAACAGTGACCACGAAAACGGATTCGCGCCAATCGGATGATCCGCGAACGTGTTCCCTGCTTCGGGAAATGCGCTGTTCGCTGGATCATGCAGCACCGCCGCCACTTTTTCGCGCAGAACGGGCATCAAATCGCGCCCGTGATGATACAGCTTATAAAAAAACGTCAGGTGATTTAGCCCCACTGCCACGCTTGTCACTTCATCCGGCGAGACGCCCGCGAGGTTCGCCAGATTGCGCTCGACACGAAACGCGCCGTGACACAACCCGACCACATTCACACCTGTTTCGCGCCGGATCGCCCAACAGTTGACGGTCATCGGGTTGCTATAATTGATGAACAATGCATCGGGACACAGTTTTTTTACATCGTTGGCAATAGCGACCAGCGCGGGGATCATTCGCATAGCCCGCGAAATCCCACCCGGCATAACCGAATCGCCGACGGGCTGATAAATGCCGTACTTGCGCGGGATAAATACATCCTGTTCCCACCCGCGCCGCCCGCCGACGCCGATGGTTGTCAGCACATAATCCGCGCCCGCCAGCACATCCCGCCGATCCGTTGCGCCGCTCAGTTGGATGTCCGCCCCCGCCTTTTCGATCAGCTTGCGTGACAAGCCTTCCGCCACTTCTAGCGCCGCCGGATCAATGTCCACCAGCGCCAAGTCGTAGGGACCCAACTGCGGCGACAAGATCAGGTCTGCAACCAGCCCCTGCGTAAACATGGCGCTCCCCGCGCCGATCAACACAATTTTCATAAATCATTCTCCTTTTTGTTCCCCTCTCCGCTCGGAGAGGGGCTAGGGGTGAGGCTATGGCAGTACCTGATTAACCAACGGTTCGCCCGCTAAATAACGCCGTAAATTCGTGCTAAAGATGTCGAAAACCACCTCAAAATAACGTGATGTCAGTCCGGCGATGTGCGGCGAGATGATCACATTCTCCATGCCCCACAGCGGACTCGCCGCGTCGAGCGGTTCTTGCTCGAACACGTCAAGCGCCGCGCCGCCTAACTTGCCCGTTTGCAGCGCATCGAGCAGCGCAGACTCGTTCACCACGCCGCCCCGCGCAATATTGACCAG
>JBBQRJ010000479.1:0-4058 GCA_038214955.1 Aggregatilineales bacterium
TACGGGGAGAATTTAACGTTTCTTCGGTGAAGGTTAAATATTTCAAAAAAGATTAAATCCCAACCTTAAAACATTGAAAATTTTAAGGTTGATCGGTTGTGTCGGCACGATGAATCGACTATACTGAGAAGTACATCGAAGACGACGATGAAGTGTTTACGACCCCGCATCCTAATGCGGCGCGGTCAAAAAACCACCTAAACGACAATTGAGTGTTGTGTGCTGGACGGGGTACTCATGCCCCCTCCGGGTCTGTTTTGTTTTGCCTATACCGGATTGGGGCGCGTTTTTCCCCAATAAAGGAAATGTTTTAGTGAACCCGCAAGAGACGTGGAAGTCCGCTTATCATCAACTCGAACTCCAGCTAGAGCGTCCGACTTTCGAGACGTGGCTGAAGGGAGCGGCTTTGCTTAACGTCGAAGAAGGGGTTTTTGTCATCGGTGTGGGTAATACATATGCCCGCGACATGCTCCAGCTTCGCCTGTACCGAACGATTCGCCGTGCTGTGTGTGATGCGGCGGGCGAAACCGTTGAACTTCGCTTTGAAGTCTGTCAAAATTTACCCGAACCGGAAGTCGAAGCCGATATGCCGCTGTTCCGGCTGTTGGCGCAGCAAGACCCTGCCGAAGTCGGTGTCCCGCTCCATAAGCAGATCGCCCGCCCACAGCGCCCCGAACTGCCAGAGTCCGAACTTAATCCGCGTTACACCTTTGACCGCTTCATTGCCGCCAAAGAAAACGAGATGGTCTATGCGGCGGCGCTGGCTGTCGCAGAGCGCCCTGCCAGTAACTACAATCCCTTCTTTATTTACGGGGGCGTTGGTTTAGGCAAAACGCACCTGCTGCAAGCGATTGCGAATTCATGTCAATCTCGCGGTTTGCGCGTGATCTATGTGCCGTCGGAAGCCTTCACGAATGATCTGGTCGATTCGATTCGCAACCGGACAACGGCGATGTTCCGCGAACGCTACCGCTCGGTAGACGTACTCATCGTTGATGATGTGCAGTTTATTTCGGGCAAAGAGAGCACCCAAGAAGAATTCTTCCATACGTTTAATTCGCTCTACACCTACAACAAGCAAATCGTACTGGCGTCGGATCGTCACCCGCGTGAGTTAGAAACGCTTGAAGCGCGGTTACGTTCGCGCTTTGAGGGCGGTTTAGTCATGGATGTACAGCCGCCGACGCTGGAAACGCGCATTGCGATTCTCAACAGTTGGGCGCGTGAGAAAGACATTTCGCTGACGCAGCATGTTACAGAAATGCTGGCGACACGGGCGAAAGCCAATGTCCGCGAACTGGAAGGCGTGTTTAATCAGGTGGTGGCAACCGCGCAGTTGACGGGTCACAAGCTGACGATGGATACTGCCGTCGAAATTGTCGAAGGCTATCACCGCCCGCGCCATCACATCACGCTGGCACAGGTACTGGATACCACCGCCAAGCATTACGGTTTCCGCGCCGAAGACTTGATCGGACCCCGGCGCACCGGCGCGATCAATATTGCGCGTCAAGTGGCGATGTACCTTTCGCGTGAGATCACCACTGCGTCGCTGCCCCAAATCGGGGATGCGTTTGGCGGACGCAAGCACAGCACCGTTTTGCATAGCTGTAACAAGGTCGCCGCCGATTTACTGGTCAATCCTGTGCTGCAAACCATTGTGAAAGACATCAAGGCGCGGTTGATCAAAGAACAGTAGGGACGCGCAGCAGTACGTCCCCCTAAATATCATTTGAGGCAATAAAAAACTCCGGTGCAATGACCGGAGTTTTTTTGTAGAGCGGGCGATGAGATTCGAACTCACGACATCTTCCTTGGCAAGGAAGCATTCTACCGCTGAATTACACCCGCAAGATGCCTAAAGGTTAGCACGGGCAGCCACGTTTGACAAGGGGTATTTTTCAAACTTTGGCGATTAAAAATAAACGGACGCCCCGTTGGGCGTCCCTACAATTCGCGGTTGAGCTTTGTCTACAGTCCGTAAATCTCGGTGTACTTGTTATCGAGATACTTCATGTACTCGCTTGACTTGATGCTCTCCCCTGTGATTCGTTGGGTGATTTCAGCCGATGTGAATTTGCGCCCATGCTGGTGAATATTCACGTTGAGCCACTTAAGTAGCGTATCAAACTTGCCCTGTGCGATCTCGGCGGGGATTTGCGGGTGATCTTCTAACGCACGTTTATAATACTGTGCCGCCAGCATGTTCCCAAGCGCGTAGGTTGGGAAGTAACCGATCAAGCCGTTTGACCAGTGGATATCTTGCAACACGCCAAGCGTATCCGTCGGCGGCACGATGCCGAAGAACGCCTCAAAACGCTCGTTCCATTCCTTCGGCAGGTTTTCAACGGGGATATTGCCAGCAACCATTTCGAGTTCGAGTTCAAAGCGCAGCATAATATGGAGGTTGTAGGTCGCTTCGTCTGACTCCACGCGGATATACGACTGCCCCACTTTATTGATCGCACGGTAGAACGTTTCCAGCGAAACATCGCTCAAGGATTCGGGGAACATCGCCTGTAATTTGGGGAATGCCCATCCCCAGAAACCCTTGCTGCGTCCGACCATGTTTTCCCACATGCGCGACTGCGATTCATGCACGCCGAGCGACGTTCCACGAGAGAGCGGCGTCCCTTCGAGCGCGGGGGATACACCCTGCTCGTACATGGCGTGACCCGCCTCGTGCATCGTGCCGAACAGCGCCGGACTCAGGAAATTCTTGTTATAGCGCGTGGTGATGCGAACATCGCCCTGTGCCAACCCCATCGCAAACGGGTGAGTCGCCACATCAATGCGCCCGCGATTGAAGTCATAGCCCAACGCCGTCGCAATATCGACGCAAATTTGTTCCTGCTTATCGATGGCATAATCACGGCGCAAAATATCATCGCTTACGCGGTCATCGTCTGCATTGATGCGGGCGATCAAGTTGACGAGCGGCGGTTTGTGTTCATCAAACAGGCGTTTGACCTCTTTGGAAGTCATGCCGCGTTCGTACTGCCCCAACAGCGCATCATACGGGTGATCAGGATACCCGATATAGTCTGCCATGCGCCGCGTGAGGTCAAGAATGCGCTTGAAGATTGGCACAAATGACGCGAAATCATTCTTAGCGCGGGCTTCTTTCCAGATGTTGTGACCGAGTCCGGTTGCTTCGGCATGTTCCGCGATCAAATCCGATGGGATGCACGTATTTTCGCGGTAGTCCTCGCGCACAACACGAATCATGCTGGCTTCGTCGGAGTCATAGGGCGCGTCGGGGTTTTCGAGATGTGCCTCTTTAAGCATGAGGTCAGTTTGTTCGTCGGTCAGCATTTCGTGACCGATTCGGGCAAGGGTCGCCATTTGCGAGGCGCGGGCTTTCGAGCCACCCGGCGGCATATTGACCTGCTGATCCCAACCGAGCAGTGCCTCGGCACGGTTGACATTGCGAATATCCATCAGGTGATGGACGAGCGCCTGATATTTTTCACCCATGTTCAAAATCCTCGTGTGCAATTTTCGAGAATCGTATCAGGCATGGCGCTAAAAAGCGATAGAGCGTTTGAATTTAGTTGAACAGATAGGGCTGAGTATGGATATACCCTAACGTTTTCGATTAAACTATTCCCAAAGTACAGTCCACTCTTCTTCATCCAACTCAACAAATTCAATCATGCGGCGGCAGGTGCGATAAATGGTATCAGCATTCCAATTCTTATTAAGGTACATCCCGTTTCGTAGGATTTCAGAACGTCTGGTAACTGCTCAGGGGGTATAGCGACGAATGGGAAAATGGGATAAAAAAGGGGAATGAATGACGAACGAGAGCAGTTACGGCAACTGGATAAAGAACAACTCATCGACATCATCCTCGAACTGCGCGAGATGGTGAAGCGGCTGACAGCGCGTATCGAGTTCCTAGAAGGGCAGCTTGCCAAGCATAGCGGCAACAGCAGCAAGCCGCCAAGCAGTGACGGGTTGAAGAAACCCAGCCCCAAGAGCCAGCGGGAGACAGGGAAGCGCCAAAGCGGGGGACAGCCGGGACACAAAGGGGAAACGCTGGAAGCAGTGGCGCA
>JBBQRJ010000480.1:0-4051 GCA_038214955.1 Aggregatilineales bacterium
CTCCATGCCCCACAGCGGACTCGCCGCGTCGAGCGGTTCTTGCTCGAACACGTCAAGCGCCGCGCCGCCTAACTTGCCCGTTTGCAGCGCATCGAGCAGCGCAGACTCGTTCACCACGCCGCCCCGCGCAATATTGACCAGTACAGCACCGGGTTTCATCGCCGCGAATGCAGCCGCGTCAAATAGGTGATGCGTCGCCGCGTTGTGCGGCAGCACCAGCACCACATAATCACAGAGGGGGAGCATTTGCAGAAGACGATCCGGGGTGTAAAAGGCGTCCGGTTCTTTGCCGGGAAGATCAATCAGTTGGGGGATTTGATACGTCCCGGCTTTGGGCAGCAGCGATGAGGCGGAAGGCGCAACCGCGATCACGCGCATTCCAAAAGCGTGTGTGATCCGCCCGATCTCCCGCCCGATTGCGCCATAGCCGACAACGCCCACCGTTGCGCCGAGCAGTTCCGACGGCGTGAAATACTCGAATCGGTACTGATGCGACTCCCACGTTTGCGCCCCTTGCAGTCGCAGCATCAGCGGCAGCCGGTGAGCAAACGCCAGCATCATCATCAGCGCGTGTTCCGCCATGTTCGGCGGCGCGACTCCCGCAAGGTTGGTCACGCGCACGTCTGAATGGGCATACGGCGATTTCAGCACATGGTCAAAGCCCGCTGTATCCAGTTGAATCCAGCGTAACTTCGGGGCAAGCGCCAGATCAGGTAGCGCCCGCCACGCATACAAAATCTCCACGTTTTGCCAGAGCTGCGGCGGCACATCATTCGCATCATCCGTCGTGATCTGCGTGACCGTCACGTCTGGTGCAACCGCCCGCAAACGATTGAGCCACGCCTCATCAAAGAACTTGGTACTAAGGATATGAACCACGCTTAGATTTCCACAGGGGGGCGTTTATCTCCCCGAATCCGCGCCACAGCCCAATTTCCAACCGCGCTGAGGGCGTACCACGTCACCATGAAGCCGATCAGTTCCAAGCCAAAGCTGTGAAACTTATAGAAGGTGTTGGCGATCAGAAACGAAATTAGAAAATAGGGCGATTCTGATACCATGAACGCTCTGAATCCCTGTGAGCGAAAATAAGTGTGCATAAGACTCCTTTGAGTTAACGGGCATACGCCCGAAACGGATTATCATGCAGCAGCATGTGGAGTTCACCCTCATCAACCCCACGCGCCCGCATTTTTGGGACAAACGACTCCAGCAAATAGGCATACGGTTTGAATGTCCCCCCGTCCGGTTGTGACGGGTTATAGCCGGTGCGATCTTGCGACAGCAGCAGATGATCACCCACGCCCGCCGACAAAACTTCACATACCCAATCGAGATACGCTTCGTCAGGACGATCCGCATCTATCGCGTCGTACTCAATCCATGCGCCGCGCCGCGCAAACTGAATGTGCATGTCGAAATCGGGTTCGGTCTGCGTATGAATCCATATAAACCGATCTGGCGATCCGCCCGCCGCCTCGAAAATAGCCAGTTCTTCGTTTGCCAGTTTCCCGCCTACCGTGTGACTCCCCACCACCGCGCCTGTCTCTATACTCACGCACGCGGCGGCACGCAGCAGCATTGCCTCGTGCGGTAAAACGCCCGCGTTGTTCACGCTCAATTTGATCCACGCGGCGCGAACCTCGTTCATGCCTTCGGTCAATTCGCGGGTCATCCACTCGCACAAGCCTTTTTCGCCGTGTAATTCGACCCAGATTTTTTTCGCCGGTTCTTTGAACACGCCCGTCGCCATGAGAATCGGGAGGTTCACGGCTTTCGAGACTGCCACCACAATATCGGGACGATGACACGCGCCTATGGCTGTTGCATCGACCATAACACTCATGCCCGCACGTTGAGCGCGTTCCAATTCAGGAGTCAGCCGCTCAATGACCGCTTTTGCATCCGTGTGGCAGTCATCATCTGCGACAAAGTTTGCAAAAATATGCTCATGCGCCAGCATCCAACCCACTTGATCTGCGGCGAGATTGCCCAACGTGGTCACAAGTGATTTCGTCATTGCCTTGTGCGCCTAGTCTAGTAGCCGAAATGCATCTTCGAGCGCGTCTTTGAACACCCCTAAAAAGCCCGCCGCTTCTGCGCCATCCGTCACACGGTGATCGGCAGACAGCGTAACGCTGACCTGTTGGCGCGGCGTAATGCGATCTTGATCGTCAAACACTGCGATCTTTTGCACCGCTCCCACCGCCAGAATTGCCACTTGCGGCGGGTTGATGATCGCCTGAAATTGGCGTATGCCAAACATGCCTAAGTTGCTCACGGTGAAGGTTGCGCCGCTCAATTCGTCCAGTTTAAGTTTGCCCGTTCGTGCGCGTTGAGCAACATCGGCTGACCGCTGACCGAGTCCCGCCAGCGACAGCACCTCGCAGTTGTGAATGACAGGCGTGATCAAACCGTCGGGATGCGCCTTTTCACCCAACGCAACCGCAATCGCTAAGTTGATATGCTCATTGGCGATCAGCGAGTCACCGTCATAGGTTGCGTTGAGCGAAGGATATTCCACCAATGCCAGCGCCGTCGCCTTGAGGATCAAATCATTGACGCTGACTGATCGCCCGCGCTTCTTGAGCGACTCGCGCAGTTGCAGTGCCCGCCCCATATCCACATCCATCGTCAGGTAGAAATGCGGGATGGTCGTCTTGCTTTCCACCATGCGACCCGCCGCCGCCCGTCGTGCTTTGCTGAGATTGATCACCGTCCGCGCACTTTGCCGATCCGTTTGTACAGCGACAGACTGATCAATGATGGGGACGCTTTGTCGTAGATCGAGCGCCACCATAATATCCCGCTTGATGATGCGTCCGTTCGGGGCGCTCCCTGTCAGGGTCGCCAGTTCGACCCCGTTGTCACGCGCCAATTTTCGCGCCACAGGCGATACATCAAGTCGCACCGCTTTTTGTGCAATTTGAGCTACTTCAATCGACGGACTCTGCTTGACTGCCGCTTCTACGTCCTCTTTGATAATGCGCCCGCCGGGACCCGTCCCCGTGACCAACTTAAGGTCGAGTCCGTATTCCTGTGCGAGTCGTTGCGCTACAGGGGATGCGGCAATCGCCCGATTGACCAACGCTTGACTCGCTTTCACAGGTTGATTGGCTTGAATCGGCGCGATCCGTTCTAGGTTCTCTGCCGACTCGATATAGCCCAGTACCGCGCCAATCGGGGCGGTTGCGCCCGCCGGAATCACGATCTGCGCCAGTTTGCCATTGGCGAACGCCTCAATTTCAACCGTTGCCTTATCCGACTCGATCTCAATCAGCGGGTCGCCGCGCTTCACGTCTGCGCCTACCGGTTTGAGCCAACTCAAAATGACGCCTTCTTCCATGCCCTGTCCCATGCGCGGCATGATCACTTCAATTCGCATGATCTAGCCCCAGTACAGCGAGGTTTTCGCCGCTTGCACAATATCAGCCACCGAAGGCAGCACGAAGGTTTCTAACTCAGGCTGGAAGGGCAGCGGCACATTACGAGCGCATACCCGTTCAATCGGCGCATCAAGGTCGCTGAAGGCGCGTTTTTGCACCATCGCGGCAACCTCAGCCGCCCACCCACACCGCTCAACCGCCTCGTTGACCACCACCAGCCGATTCGTCTTGTGAACCGACTCTAAAATCGTATTTTCGTCCAACGGCACGAGCGTGCGCGGGTCGATCACCTCTGCGCTGATCCCGTCTGCCGCAAGGATTTCCGCCGCTTCCAGCGCGTACAGCACCATGCGCGAATTAGCGACAATCGTCACATCTGTGCCACGCCGTTTGATGTCTGCCACACCAAACGGGATGGTGTAATCGCCGTCGGGTACAAACCCTTTGGTCATGTACAACATCTTGTGTTCGATGAAAAACACGGGATCATTCAGCCGGATCGCCGTCTTGAGCAAACCCTTCGCATCATAGGGGGTAGACGGATGCGCGATGAACAACCCCGGCACATGACACAACCATGCTTCTAAACTGTTACCGTGCTGCGCCGCTGAGGATCGCCCGCCGCCGCCCTGCGCCCGGATCACCAGCGGCACTTGCACCTGACC
>JBBQRJ010000481.1:0-4036 GCA_038214955.1 Aggregatilineales bacterium
CTCCAAAATGTACCGGAACGCTACCGTTTGATTGAATCACAGGATTTCGTTGGCACATCCATCTATCTTTTCAACCTCGAATCGTAACCAGCCTCCACCCCTGAACAGGAGTCATCTATTTGTGGCGCTAACCTCACCCTCTAGCCCCCTCTCCGAACAGCGAGAGGGGGTGACCAGCAGACTCGCCAAGTCCCCTCTCCTATTTTCGCAGAGGGGATTTAGGGGTGAGGCTGACGGTGAGGCAATCGGACGCCCAACAGCGCGTCCCGACCTTAATGAACCGGAATACCGTCCAAAAGGGTGGCTGCGACTCCTTCAAACCCTACTTTTTCTGCTTGTGCTGCCCTACTGTCTCGGCGTGATCGCGTTCGGGATGGCGTGGGGCGTGGTGGGAGAACGCTTGTGGGTGGTGGCGCTGCTGGTCAACTTTGTGCCGTTCTACTTTCTTCCGGCGTTCGTTTTGCTCCCCCTCGCGCTGATTCTGCGGGCGCGGCGGGCGGCGCTGCTACTGATCCCTTTGATGGTCGCCGCGTTGATCCTCTACAGCGGCTATTTCATCCCGCGCACGACTGCCCCGCCTGATCCGGCGTGGTCGCTCAGGATCATTGCGCTGAATGTGTCCGATAGCCGTCACCCAATGGAACGCATTGAAGCATGGCTGCGCGAACAATCCGCCGATGTCGTCATCCTGTCCGAGATTCCGCGTCCGCTGGAAGCAACTGCGCCCCGCATGGCAGACATGTACCCCTTCTTCGCCGCGCAAAATCGCCTCAATGCGGTTGCCGTGCTGTCGCGCTACCCGATCATTGCGGAAGAAGGATTTATCTACAGGGAAACGGGCTACTCACACTTTCCCCGCGTGACTCTGCTCGTAGGCGATCAAGAGATAAGCCTGATTGCGACCAGCCTTGCCGCGCCGTTTCGCGTACAGGGTCGCATTCCACTGCCTGATGTTCGCAGCCACTTGATCAACGGCGCGTGGGATATGCTGTGGGGCTATGACGACGACACACGCGAAACAGAAATTTCGCAGATCATCCAGTGGGTTGACGCCTCAACCATCCCCGTGATCATCGCTGGCGATATGAACCTTGTCGAACGCTCAAGCGATTATCAACGCCTATCGAGTCGGTTAGTGGACAGCTATCGAGATGCCGCGACGGGCTTCGGTTTCACCTATCCCGCGTTAGAAGCCTTCGGTTTGCCGTCGGGACTCCCTGCATTGATGCGAATCGATTATGTGTGGCACACCCGCGATCTCGTGACGCTAGACGCCAACTACGGGGAGTATGTCGGCTCAGATCACCTGCCTGTCATGGCGACGATTGGCGGCTACTAATCGCTTGCTTCTCACATTTCGCGTTACACTACAGGTTACATCATTTGATTAAAATGGAGGCGGCATGGAAACAAAAATCGGTACGCTCGTTCTGGTACGTCATGGACAGTCGCAATGGAATCTTGAAAATCGCTTTACGGGGTGGGTCGATGTCCCGTTGAGCGAAGCGGGCATTGAAGAAGCACGCAAAGCGGGTGAACTGTTAAAAGGTATGAAATTTGACTATGCTTTCACATCGGCGCTGACGCGGGCGCAAGAAACGTTACGCATTATGCTAGAGATCATCGGTCAAACCGATGTGCCAATTGAACGCGATCAGGCGCTCAACGAACGGCATTATGGCGATTTGCAGGGCTTGAATAAGGACGAAACCGCCGCGAAGTTTGGCAAAGAACAGGTGCATATCTGGCGGCGCTCGTTCGATGTTCAACCGCCTAATGGCGAAAGCCTGAAAGACACGCGGGATCGCGTTCTGCCGTACTATCAGGCAAAAATTGAACCGCTGGTCAAGGATGGTAAGCGCATTTTGATCGCGGCACACGGCAACAGCTTACGGGCGCTGGTCATGACGTTAGACAATGTGTCGCAGCAAGCGATCACCGATTTGAACATTCCTACTGGAGCGCCCATGCGCTACCTGATCGACTCGGAAGGGACGGTTATGGAACGCGGTTATATCGAGATGCTTGGGGCTTCTGAATAGCACAAAATAAGCAGCCTCACCCCTAGCCCCTCTCCGAGCGGAGAGGGGGAGTAAAACGAGTCTTAAAAGGCTTGTCCGGTATTGAATCTAGAGTGTAGGGGCGACCCAACGGGGTCATGGCTCGTGTTCATCGGGCGGGGACATTGCCCCGCCCCTACAAAATTCATTTTCACGATTTGAATGTCGGACGCCCCGTTAGGCGTCCCTACGAATCAATTTGGGGTGAGGTTGATTATTCCGTTTCCGACACGCGCAAATCCAAATAGGCGAGGCTGGAACGCATATCCTCAATGCGATCCATTTCCAGCACGAACGAGGGCGAATTTGGCACAGCCCGCAGCAGTTTGAGGAGTCGGCTGTAGTCTAACACGCCGTCGGCAAGGGAACGATGTACATCATCCTCACCGTCGTTGTTGTTCAGGTGAATATGTACCAGATACGGCGCTGTGACGCGCACCCACGTTTCAAACGCCACACGGGAATACAAATGCGCGTGACCGACATCGAGGCACGCCCGCAAACGTGGGTGATCGACTGACTTCAGAATATCCCCGATCAAGTACGGGTCAAATTCCCACATATTTTCAATGGCAATCGTCACGCCGAGGATCGAGGCGTAAGAAACCAGCCTCCCCCAAAAGTCGATGTTACGCCGAGTCCAGCCCATGCGGTAATCTTCGGTGTGAACCTGTGACAGGAAATTGGCGTGAAAGACGACGATCTCTGATTCGAGTTCGTGCGCGATTTGCAACGCCTGTTTAAAGCGCGTCATGGTCGCTTCAATGATCTGTTTGTCGGGGCTGCCGGGAGCCATATCCATGAAAGGTCCGTGCAGCGTGAGTCTCCCGTTGATCGGATGCAGTAGAGAGCGGTATTGATCGGTGAGCGCCCGCCAATCACCGTCCAGCGCATCAGGAAAGGCGAACGCCATGACTTCGATTCCCAGATCGTACTGGAGCGCAAGTTCGACACATTGACGAATATTCGCAGGGCTGGCGCTGAGGACGACATTATCGACCACGACGATCACTCTCTATCTATACCGATATGTGATCAGTCTACACCTAGTTCTATTCGGCGGCAATCATTAGACAAGCAACCTCTCTCCCAACCCCTCTCCAACTGGTTGAGGGGAGACGAGCGCAGCGAGTAGGGCGAGGTCTGGGTCAGGCTTGTGGAAGGAGATGTCCTTCAACCACGCGGATCGCCTCTGCAATGACGTTCATGCCCTCGTCCAACTGCTCATCGGTGATGTTGAGCGGCGGCAGAAAACGTAGACAATTGCTGTACAATCCGGCGCGAATCGTCATCACCCCGCGTTTGAGCGCCTCTGTGACGATCAGCGGTGTTTCGTTGAGGGCTGGTTCTTTGGTCGCACGGTCTTTGACAAACTCGATCAACAGCATGGGACCCAACCCGCGCACATCCCCGATCAACGGTGAGTTGGCTTGCATCCTCAGCAGGTGATCGCGCATCCGATCCCCGATTTCATTTGCACGCGCCAGAAATGCGGGATCGTTGACCATCTTGATCGCTTCAATCGCTGCCACGCACGCCAGCGGGTTTCCGCTGTACGTCCCACCGAGTCCGCCAATGTGAGGCGCGTCCATGATGTCGGCGCGTCCGGTCACCGCCGCAAGGGGCATCCCTGCCGCAAGCGATTTCGCCATACAAATGATGTCTGGCACGACGCCGTAATGCTCAACGGCGAACATGCGACCCGTGCGACCAAACCCGCACTGCACTTCATCCGACACCATGACGATCCCATGTTGATCGCACAGTTCACGGATGCGCTGTAAGAAGCGCGGCGGTGTGGCGATGAAACCGCCTTCGCCCTGCACCGTCTCAATCACAATAGCGGCAACCGCGCTCGGATCAACCTGTGCGATCATGGCATTTTCCAGCCGCTTGATCGCATCATCTACGAACGCATCTTCGCTCATGCCGTCGGGACGGCGGTACAAATTCGGGAAGGGCAGTCGATAAATTTC
>JBBQRJ010000482.1:0-4021 GCA_038214955.1 Aggregatilineales bacterium
TTGGCGCGTAACCTCGTGATCGATTTCCGCGAGGGCGCGGGGATTCGGGTTGCGCCGCACTTCTACAACAGTGATGACGAGGTGCGGCTGGTGATTGACGCGATTGCGGAGATCATCGCGGACGAAAGCTGGCAACCCTACCGTCAAAACCGCGATTTCGTAACCTAGTCCTCGTCGGTTTCCGCGTCGATGATGGTGTACACCGCATCGAGCAAATCCTCTGCCCGTTCGAGCGCCTCCCATGCGGGTTCATCCTGCGACTGCATGAGGGACGCGGCAGACTCCAGCAGCGCCGCCGCCGCCGCCGCGATTAACGTGGCAACATCCTGATAATCGTGTTCCACAATCAGGTTATCAATCGTGCCGGTCGCCTCTGCTGTGATGGTGATCGCTTGCTGGAGCAGGGCAACCGCTTGGCTTGATGTGTTCATGGTGTGATCCTCATGGTGAACCGAACACGTCTGTTTTATCGCAACTAGAAGGCGGGCGCAAATGGAACGAACTGCTCATCAAGAAAGTAGTTAAAGCAACCTCACCCCCCAACCCCCTCTCCGAAAAGCGAGAGGGGGAGATAGAACAGGAATGTTTGCTCCCCTCCCTGAATTCGGGGTGGGGTTGCTTTCGGGCGGGCGCAAATGGAACGAACTGCGCCGATTGCGCGTCTAAAGAACAGTGGAAAGTGGAAAGATGACAGTCAAAATGCTTTACACTTTGAGCAACAGCATCGCTCAACCACACGATTATTCGGTGTTTCTAACTTTTAACTTTCGGCTTTTAACTTGAAGGAGACTCATCATGCGGAAAATAATTTTGCTGCTGGCGATTATGCTGCTGTCGGGCGTGATTGTCGTCAATGGACAGGAGGAAGATATGCGGCGCGATGGCGTGGCATTGGCAATTTATAATCAGGGGACGGCGCTCGTACAGGATCGGCGCACCTTCAATTTTGACGCTGGCTCCAACGTGATCAACTTTACGGATGTTGCCGCTGGCATCGACCCGACTTCGGTCACGTTTACGTCGCTGACCGACCCCACCGGGACAACCGTTTTAGAGCAAAATTACGTGTTTGATCTCGTGGACAGCAGCGCGTTACTAACACGTTATCTCGACCAGCAGATTGTCGTGATTGCGACGGATGGCACACAATACACCGGGCAGTTATTGAGCGGGCGCAACGGTGAAATCATCTTGCGACAGGCAGACGGGCAAGTGATCGTGATCGGTATGACCAACGTGCGCGATCTGCGTTTCCCCGACCTCCCCGGCGGCTTGATCACCCGTCCGACTCTGCGTTGGTTGGTCAATAGCGCGGCGGGCGGCGAACAGCAAGTCCAACTCACCTACCTCACCAGCGGACTCAACTGGACGGCAGATTACAACCTGCTCCTCGCAACCGATAACGCCTCGCTTGACCTCAACGGGTGGGTCACGCTGACCAATTACAGCGGCACGGCTTACACCGACGCCGTAGTCAAGCTGATTGCAGGGGATGTGAATCGCATCGTGGAAGCTGCCCCCATGATGGATATGATGAGGATGGAAGGCGCTCTAGCCGATACAGGCGGCGGAGTCGCACAGCGCGAATTTAGCGAATACCAGCTTTACGAAATCGGGCGACCCGTGACCGTCGGCGCGAACGAAACCAAGCAGGTCGAGTTTGTGACCGGCGCAGACATCCCCGCCCGCACGTTCTTCGTCTACAACGCGACGACGCCTTATTATGGCAGCCCGATCATTGACCAGTATTACGGTTCGACGGGTATCACTACCGTGATGAATTACCTCGAATTCACGACGGACTCCGACGGCGGCTTAGGCGCAGACCTTCCGGCGGGGCGCGTGCGCGTCTACCAAGAAGATACCGACGGCGCGGCGCTCTTGATTGGCGAGAACACGATCACGCACACGCCCGAAGGCGAAGACGTGCAAATTTATCTCGGCAACGCCTTTGACCTTGTGGGCGAACACATTCAGAAAAGCTACAACCTGATCGCCTCGAACGTGCTGGAAGAAACCTACGAGATTCACATTCGCAACCGCAAAGATGAAGGCTCGGTGGAAGTTCGCGTGCCGGAAAACCTGTTCCGCTGGTCGAATTGGGAGATTTTGAACGCATCCCACCCCTACACGCAGATCAATTCCAACACGATTGAATACCGCGTCGATGTTCCGGCGGGCGGCGAAACCGTGATCACGTACACGGTGCGATATACGTTCCCGCGCTGACAGATAGCCTCACCCGTCTCTAAAAGCAACCTCACCCTAAATCCCTCTCCAAATTAGCCTCACCCCTAAATCCCCTCTCCCGAAAAGAGGAGAGGGGACTTAAAAACGGCGTGTTTTGCTCTCCCTCTCCGCTCGGAGAGGGGGTCGGGGGGGGTGAGGCTATTTCGCCTTGACCCGTTCCAGCGTGCCTTCGAGGTCGTCCACCTGCCAGTTGGCGATTGCGCCGCCACGCAGTGAATTTCCCGTTTTCCGCTCTCCTTGAGTCACGCGCTGTCCTGATTACCCCTTTATCATATAGCCGTGTGACACCATGATGTCAGCAGCGTTTGGAGCGACTTTGCAAGTTACAACCCCAACACACGGCGGGCGATGATATCAATCGCGGCGATCTCGTTTTTGGCGGCGGCGCGTGCCTGTTCGCGGATTTTGTACACGCTGCCTTTCAACCCACCGCCGATTTTGAGCATGTCGATTGCCGCGTGCGCTTGCACACTCAACCGCGCTAACTCGCTGTGATCGGCGTTCGCAGGATCAAATTGCGGAATTGCACACGCTTCAAATGGCGTTCGGGTAATATCACGTTCGCCTTTGTAAATCCCGCGTGTCTGATAGGCTTTAATCGCGTTATCAACACATGGCGAATTCAGTAAAGCACATAGAAAATGGGCTTCATCAAGGTGATCAGTCGAATAGTAGTAAGTCTTATAATCCGCAATAAATCCCTGAGTTCTTCTTTCATGAACTGAGAATTGCTGATTATCTGTTACAAGCACACATGCGGATACATGCGTTCCATTTGTGTTATAGAGTACCTTAATTCCTGTGTTCGGTTTCTGTTCAACTAGCTTATTTCGATAATTCAGATACTCGTAGAATTTTTGAGTCGTAGTATCTTTCTTTAATTGCGCCCATTTAACTTCGACTGCACTAAACCAATCTGCTGAATCGAAATGTCCTTTATTGAAAAAATCATCCTGAGTCGTCAGCATTGCCAACGTCCCGTCGTTTTGCTTTTGCACAGGCAAACTTACAAGGCTCAATGATTCGTATCCAAAGGGTACAAGTTGCTTGCTCGGAAGGGTAGCGTACATATAATCGTCATCTACAGAGCCATACAGCTTAATCCCCTTATAGGGTGCTTTCGCTTCTTTGTCGGACGCGGGATCGGTTATAATGGCGGGACTGTTGGGGTTGCGCTCCGGTTTGACGAAACAGAGGTTACGAGGAACAAGGGTTGCGCCTTGCTTGAATAAATCATAGTAGTGTGGACTGCGAACGTCCGAGTCGACAAAGCGGACAATACTTTCCGAATGTTTCAAGTCGGGCTGCGCCACATCTAGCGAGAGTTCGTGCGCTTTCAACTTGCCCGCATAGCTCACAGTGGGAATATCGATGCCCGCCCGCTTATCCCCTTCACGAATATACACACACGTTTCCACGTTAAACAGTGGTTCAACGTAACGCAAGTCAATGACGCGGGTGACGCCTTTCGCCTGAAACGGGCGGTGCTGCTTCTCCCCCGTGATCACGGCGCGGGGCATGACGAACGCGATCACGCCGCCCACTTTGAGGTACTGCTCACGGGCATGGGCGAAAAACAAGGTGCTTAAATCCATTGTGGAAAACAATTTCATATCGTTACTTTCAATCAAGCCGTGATACTTGTACAGGTGTTTGACTTCTGCCTGATAGTCACGGCTTTTGATGTAGCGGTAGGACAGCCAGGGCGGGTTGCCCGCGATCACGTCAAACTTACGTTCGGCAAACACCAACGGGCGCGACATGTTTTTCA
>JBBQRJ010000483.1:0-4020 GCA_038214955.1 Aggregatilineales bacterium
AGCCGTCCGCGTAGACGGCGAAGCTGGCGTGGTCATCGTCAGGGCGCCAGCGAGAACGGTAAATCACGCAATTACCTGAACGTTTCCCCTCGCCCCATGCGCGGGCGACGAGTTCACGTAAATCAACGTCGGGAATATCTAGTTTTGAGAAAGAAACTCTGCTCATCGGAAATGCTCCGGTGTAGGTAGAGCCATTGTGTGCGGCGGCAAGGTGCTGATTGATCAGCCCGGCAGTCCTTCGATTTGCTTTTTAATCTCATCCCTAACCTTTTAGCCTCACCCCCTGCCCCTCTCCCGAAAAGAGGAGAGGGGAGAAAGATTGGTTGTGGGTAGTCGGAACTCCCCATAAATGGAGAACAAATCGGCTGGACTGTGTGCTACGTTTCCCTCATACGGGATGCTCAACCGGAGATGAGCAAAATGAAAGATTGTCACCGAAAGGTCTTGTCAGAAGTTGGGGATTGGGTTACTCTTGAGAGAGTAACAAAACCCGGGGCTGCCTGCCCTTGCGGTGAAAGATTGTTGTACCCGTATGGGTGAGAAGCTCTCGAGTTGGTTGCCAAACCTTGGGACGAGAGCTTTTCTCTTTGTAAGCGTCAGTCTTATTTAACGGCGCACACGGTTGATGTTATGGGTTTATCGCTTTTCCCTCTACTAATACAAATCCTATTATCCACTACACTATAACGCAGTTTTTGATTCCCACAATGATCTATGCGGGGATCAGCGTGTAACAAGATTCCAATGTTAGCACAGGTGTTCGGAATAAGTCAAGAAATTTCGGACGTATGGACGAATTGGAAGGGATCATCGCCCTGCCCTGCACGAATGGTGCATGAGAGAAAGAAGGACGAGTCATGCCTCGTCCCTACGAAAATCGCCCTGCCCTGCCTATGCTATGATAGCAACCAATCTATACGAGGATGAAACCTATGCGCCAAGTGATTCTTATCTCTGATGCAGATGGGGGTTATGTGGTCGAAGTGCCGAGCTTGCCGGGGTGCTATTCGCAGGGCGAAACGGTTGAGGAAGCACTAGAAAACATTCGGGAAGCAATCGATCTTCACATCGAAAGTATGATTGCCCACAACGAAGAAGTGCCTGAGGACGTTCAAACGATTCAACTGGCAGTTGTCTAGCTCACTTTGTGCGAAGCTGTGTCTGATGGACAGAGTCATCCTGGCGGATGATGTTGCAGAGCGCGTTTTTACCGTGAAGTGGGATGACACTGTATGAGCAAACTTTCGCCCGTTTCTGCCCGTGAATGCATTCGCGCATTGCAACGCATCGGTTTCAAAATAGATCGGCAGCGTGGCAGTCACGTTACACTGATTCGGGAAGACCCGGCTGGGCGAGTGACTGTACCAAACCACAAAGAGATCAAGGTCGGCATGTTACGCAAGATCATCCGTGATGCTGATCTGACAGTGGATGAGTTCAACGAGCTTCTATCGTGATAGCGTGCTCTATGCAGTAGTGCTTGCTGTGCAAGTCGAGTTTAAAGCGATGATGGGTGGACACTTAGTCGGCTCTGCTTTATGGCTGCTGCTGGCGGAATACTGCGGCGGCAAGATGAAGCTGCCCTACTCCATTGAGGTCGTAGAGGGCGATTTGCTTGGTGTGCGGGAACATGGAAGGCGTGAGGATGATGCGTTCTGGATACCATTGGCGGATAAAACTCTCGATGTAAATCCATCCCCCACCTGCTTCGATAATCGCGTCTGATCCCGATGCCCATAAGGGGTCGATCTTATTTGAGGCAATCCACTGGGCATAACGTTCACAATTGGCAAGGATGCTGCGCTCAATGTTTACCAGTTTGCCGGACACGCGAATCGTGGCGTTTTCGGGAGATGGGTTTGCGACATAGCGCCGGAGATAACTATCAATGTGGGCTGTAGTCAGGAATTTGGCTTCGGGTACGGCTTGTAACACCTCGCTGAGAATGGGCTTCAACAGGTTGTGAATCACCCCCGCTTTATCATCGGTTGCGTAAATCATGTTGTCCGGGTTGACGTTGCCGTTGTAAATGGTGAAGGAATCGCCTGTCCCTGCGCCTAAATCGAGGACGGTTACGCGCCCCGCAAGCACATCTGCTCCCGCATACTGTTTGAGATTGGCTGCTTCGCCGTTCAAGCTAAAGCTGAACGCCGCGAAAGCGCCAGCGCCCTCAGGCACCGTAATCACACGCACAATTTTGTATTCACGTGGTTTTTTGTCGGTACGAAGCTGGATTCTCCAGATGCCGTCACCGTCTTCACCTGCCAAAAGCGATTTCTTGAGCTGTGGCGATACTTCGTTGAACATGCCGGGTGGTGCGGGAACGATGAGGGTTAGCTCGGTGCCTGATTTAACATTCATGCAAGCGATATTGACGAACATCAAGAAGATGTGCATGTTGCCGCCGTAGCGTCGTGAGGTGTTCTGGTGCATGTCGATGGGCGTATCGGTGATGTTCCAGATACCCTCTCCATAGCCGTAACGCTGCCCCATAAAGTCGGCGTAGTCGGCAATGTTTTGTGTGCCGATGTCGGTATTGAGTTTGGTTCCGGTCACGCGCATACGGGCATGGGGAATGCCATGCTGCCGAACTTTTCCACTTGATACGCGGTAGCACGCTGCCCAACCATTGCCAGCGTCGGAGCTGATTACTGTTTCGTCCAAAATGGTTTCTATTTTTGCTGGCATTGATTGTCCTAATCGAAAAAGCTGCCGCTAAAGCCCTTCACGAAATTTTGAGCTGAAGTGAACTCGTTGTCTGCTACAACGGCAAGCTGTACCATCGGTTTTTCGCTGTGTGGTCTTGGTAGCGATAAAGCGTGTGGTTCAGGTAATGCAAAGGCAGCGGGTTTTGTTTTCATCCCGGCGGGAACGTTCACCAAATTTGCGATAAGCTGTGAACTAGACATGAGTTCGCCAGTCTGTTCGTAGTGGAGATAGACCGCCTCTAAAAGCGTCACAATCAACTGTTTTCGGCGTCCGTGTTTTGCAGCGAGGAGCTGTGACGCTTCGAGCGCACGACGTTCGGCGGGGTCGGATTTATCGAAATAAACAGTCACGGAGTCCCCTACCCCATTCTTTCCCTTGCTCTTGCTTTGTGACTGAGAACGTGCCATTATGCCACCTTATAAGGATTCAAAGCGTGCATTTTATAAAACTATGCTAACGCTTTTATAAAACGTTGTCAAGCGACATGAAAACGGATGTGCGCCGTCATACACGTTCCAGAGCGCAGTGTATCGTGATAAATCAATTCGCCTAGGAAAATACCATGAAACCGTCTGAAATAGCTGATCTCATTGGCATCGCAAGCAGCACGATTCGCGCTTGGACTTTAGGCGAATTTAAGCGTTTCTTTTCGCCATCTGCACAAGGCGGCTCCGGGCGCAATCGAAATTTGAATGAAACTGATAGTCGTATTCTCTCGTATATCGCTATGATGAAGCGCCAAAACGTTTCAAGTGACGAAATTCATATCGCTCTGCAAAGAATGCAGAAAAATAACTGGGAAGATTTGCCGCCACTTCCAGAAGCACCAGCGGGTGTTATGAATGTACCAGCAATACCCAAATCAACGGCTGATGCCGCGCTTGATATGGAACGACGTGGGTTACTACGAGAAATCGCCTTGTTATATGAGCGGATAAATGAATTGAAACTGGAAAATAAGGACTTAAGGGAGAAGGGTGAAACAAGGAATGCGGAAATTGCGGGGCTGCATCGGCAGCTTGCTGAAGTGGAAACAGAGTTAAAATTTTATCGCGCGGGGCGGCTCAAGCCGGAAGAATAGGGTATGCGGAACTTCATTCTTCATTTTCCGGTGGGAGAGCAGTAAGTAACGCATCCACGGCAGCCCGCAGTGCTGGAAGTTTTTCCACTGCTTCCCATACCCGTTCGATGGAAATATCAAAATACCGATGCAGCAGTACGTCTCGAAAGCCCTTGATCTCACGCCATTCGATGTGCGGTTGGGCTGCTAAGACCTCGTTGGGAATTTGCTTTGTGATTTCACCAATGCGG
>JBBQRJ010000484.1:0-4017 GCA_038214955.1 Aggregatilineales bacterium
ACATGCAAATTGCCGCGATTGCACTGGTACATGGCTTGATTGTGGTCACGCACAACACACGGGAGTTTGCTCGAATCAAGGACTTGCAAATTGAAGATTGGGAAATTTAACTGTGACATACGACGTAGCCAAGAGGGTGGACTCTGACCCCTCCCCGAATTCGAGGAAACAGGGCAAAGAACCGTCAATTGGGGTGAGGTTTGGTCGTTTGCAAACACGCTCTAGTTTACTTCGAGATATGCAATATCCTCCCCTGTCAGCGCGAGATCGGCGTCTAACAAACTATCACGTACTTGAGCCAGATTATGCGGTCCGATGATCGGCGCACATGGGAACGACTGCGAGGTCAGATACGCAAGCGCGATAGCCGTGATCGATACGCTGTACCGCTGTGCGAGTTCCTGAACATGCTCGAAGCGGCGATCATTGGTAGGGTTGTCGTACAACTCATGATCGCTCTGTTTTAAGCGATTTTCGGCACGCTTGGTGAAATAGCCTTTTGCCTGTGATGTGTAGGGTACGAGGGGCAGTCCTGTTTCGCGGTGAAATTCCAGCGTGCTTTCATCAAGCGACACCAGCGTGTCATCAGGCATGGCGTCCATGTTTGGTTTCGCCAGACTGCCAAGCGGTTGGTTGGCGACGATCCCTGCCTTGCCAGAGGAAAGTGAATACGCATTCGCCGCCCGGATGCGCTGCGGCGTCCAGTTTGAGACGCCCCAATAGCGGATTTTGCCCACACGCACGAATCCATCCATCGTATCGACGATTTCATTCACGGGAACATCCACAGCGTCGCGGTGCAACCAGTACAGATCGATCACGTCTATGTCGAGGCGGGTCAAACTTTCGTCGAGATCAGACGCGATTTCGGCGCGACTCATGCGCGGGGTATGCATCGAGTCGAGAAACGGATGAGCGCCTTTGGTCGCTACAGTGATGCTATCACGCAGTCCACGCGACTTGATCCACCGCCCAACGGCGCGTTCACTCGCACCCGCACCATCAGGACGCCATACTGCGTAGACATGTGCCGTATCGAAGAAATTTCCGCCTGCGTCGTGGAACGCATCGAACAGGGCAAACATATCCGCTTCCGAGATCACTGTACCCGCGTCAGTCGATCCGATCACTCGCTGCGAGACGGTCAAATTTGTATGGGGAAAGGAAACAATTTTCATGCAATTTCGCTTCCGTGTTAAAAGGATTCAAGCTGAGGAAAGTATGGCAGTCATGTGCTAAAAGCTAGTGCTTTACAAAGGTGTCCAAGCGAACCTATAAGCCGCCTCTTGTCGAGGATGATCATCTATCTAGGACGGCAATTACTCGCCGCCTCAAGCAGCATACCCGGCGCTTTTTACGGGACGGGTCGCCCCAATGCGCCTGCTTTGCCTTGCTCCCGGTGGGGGTTGCCAAGCCGCAAACATTACTGCCCGCGCTGGTGGTCTTTTACACCACCGTTTCACCCTCGCCGCAAAATAAATCTACGGCAATGCACTTCTCTGTTGCCCTGATCCGTCGGGTTTCCCCGCCCGGCTGTTAGCCGGCACCGTTACCCTGTGGAGGGCGGACTTTCCTCGGCGCTAAAACACCACGCCGCGATCACCCGATCTGCTTGGACACACTGATATTTTAGCCGACATCAGCCGATGAGCGTAGGGTGAAGAGTTGGGTATACGTGGGTTGTCAGCACCCTACCCCGCCTATACAATGAAGATTGATGTCTTGTTAACGGGATTGGTGAATGACCACCCTTGTAAAGTCTGTTTCGCCCCCGCGCATCATGCGCCGCCTCTCGCAGCAGTGGCGTTCCACTGTCGCAAACGGGGATTTGACCGCGCTCGTCATCGCGGTGATTATGCTCATTATGCCCGCCCTCTCGCTCTATGGCGCGGGCTGGCCGCTTGAATTGAAGATGCTGCTGCCCATCGTGATCCTCAGCGTCTTGTTTGGCTTTTTGCTGGCACGCAGCCAATATAACGAACTGGTGGGCTTGATCATCACGGCGATCTATGGCGCGTGCTTCGTCATGGTGATCGCCGCACTCAACGATTCAGAGGGCTTCGGACGCGGCATGTACAACGTGTTCACACGCCTGCTCTCGTGGCTCGTTGATGCGACATCGGGCGGGATTAATCAGGATAACCTGATCTTCACGCTGCTGGTTTCCAGCCTGTTCTGGTTTTTAGGCTACAACCTTGCATGGCATTTGTTCCGCATTGATCGCGTGTGGCGGGCGATCTTGCCTCCCGCGTTGATTTTGCTGGCGAACAGCGTGTACTACACAGGCATCAACAACCTAGACGGGTTTCTGATCCTGTTCGTGTTCCTGTCGCTGCTGCTGGTCGTGCGCTCGAATCTGGATGCCCGCGAGTGGGATTGGTATCTGAGCGGGATTCGCTTCTCGCGCAAGATACGCAACCAATTTTTCCGCGTGGGGGCGTTACTGGCGCTGGTGATTTTGATCGCCGCATGGATTATCCCATCGAGCGATATTCAAGATCGGCTGAATCGCTTTCAAGAATTCTTGCAAAACGACCCGATGATGCAGTTCAGCGAGTTCTGGAATCGCCTGTTCGAGTCGGCGGAAACGCAAGGACCCACCACGACGGATTACTATGGCAGCGACGAACTCAGCTTAGGCGGCGCGATCCGGCTAGGTGATCAGGTGGTGTTTCTGGTGACAGCGCCACAAGGTCGCCGTTACTACTGGCGTTCGCGCACATTCGATAATTACAACGCGGGCAGTTGGACATCTGCCGCAGACATTCGCTTGACCGACCCCGAATCGCCGCTCGATATTTTGCAAGAGGCGTATTTCCCCGGTGCGCGTGTCCCTGTGCAGCAGTTATTCACCATGGGGCTGAATGCATCGCGCCTCGTCTATGCCGCGCCGCAGCCGCTGCGAGTCGATTTGCCGACGCGCACGGACTTGAGCTATACCGCGCCGGAGAACTCCCCTGATCAAAGCATGGTGATTTCGGTGATCCGCCCGATGCGTGTGCTATACGAGGGCGAAACCTATACGGCAACCAGTTTGATGAGCAATGCGACGGGCGCTCAACTGCGACAGGCGGGGACGAATTATCCCCAGTGGATACGCGATACCTACGGGTCGTATATCCCTAGCGCGACGGCACGCACCATCCAACTGGCACAGCAAATCATCAATGATGCGGGTGCGACCACACCGTATGATCGCGCTAAAGCGATTGAGGCGTGGCTGCGTGCAAACATCACCTATAACGAGACGATCCCCATGCCGCCCACTAATCAGGATGCGGTGGATTGGGTACTGTTCGACCTTAAAGAGGGCTACTGCAATTACTATGCTTCCTCAATGGTGGTGATGCTGCGGACGATGGGAATCCCCGCACGTATGGCAGCGGGATTCGCTCAAGGAGAGTGGGACAGCGCCGAAGGTTCATTCGTTGTGCGTGAAAAAGACGCTCATACATGGGTGGAAGTGTATTTCCCCGGTTATGGGTGGGTGGAGTTTGAGCCAACCGCCGCACAACCGCCCGTGACCCGTACAAACGATGACCCTGAGCCGATGGTCGTTCCAACACAGCCGCCACCGACGCTCACGCCGACGTTGACGCCCTCACCCACTCCATCGGATACACCCCCGCCGCCGGACGCCGCGCCGACTCAAGCGCAGTCACAGCTACCGCCGACTCTCACACCGACGTTCACGCCTTCACCGACTGCGACTCCGGTCATTGTACCGACTCAAGCGCCGCCCGTGCGACCTCAGCCGCGTTCGCCGCTGTCGTTCTTGATCCCCGCGATAGCCGGGGCGCTGCTGGTGCTGCTGGTCGTCTTTTTGCTGGTCGGCTTAGGCGTGTTCATTTACTGGTGGTGGGAATGGCGTGGAATGCGCGGACTCAGCCCGGTGTCACGCGCCTATGCGCGGCTTGAACGCTACCTGCCGATGATCGGGGTGAGAACGACGCCCGAACAAACGCCCGACGAACGCGGACGGACGATCATCCGTGAGTTGCCCATCGCAGAGCCGCC
>JBBQRJ010000485.1:0-4005 GCA_038214955.1 Aggregatilineales bacterium
GTATTGCCGAGTCGGTGAAGGCGCTGAATTTGCGCCATGTGGTGATCACCAGCGTCAACCGTGACGAACGCAAAGACGGCGGAGCGCCAATCTTCGCAATGGTCATCAAGCGCATTCGCCAATTACAGCCGGGATGCAGCATTGAAGTGTTGATCCCCGACTTCAAAGGCAGCACCGACGCGCTCAAAACCGTCATGGATGCACAGCCAGAAATTTTGAATCACAACGTGGAAACCGTGCCGCGTTTGTTCCGCAAGGTGCAGCCGCAAGACCATTACGAATGGGCGATGGCGACACTCACCAATGCCAAGCAAATGGATCCGCTGGTGCTGACGAAAAGCGGGATCATGGTGGGTTTAGGCGAAACGTTTGATGAAGTCGTGGAAGTTATGGGCGATCTGGCGAACTGCGGCGTGGATATTCTCACTGTCGGGCAGTATTTGCAGCCAAGCAAGAAGCATCTCCCCATTGAGCGATACTATACGCCGCAAGAGTTCGACCAGATCAAGGAAATTGGGTTAGAATTAGGTTTCAAATGGGTGGAAAGCGGTCCCCTTGTTCGCAGCAGTTACCGTGCTGACCAACAGGTAAGGGAACTTTCAAAGCTGAACTACATCACGCTGCGTTAAACACGGATGCGATAAATCGCGTCCCTACGAAAGCGTGAGGCGCATCTAGGTTTCGATGATCTTGTCATCGATCAACTGCTGTTGTACCTTTTGCCCGCGTGGGTCGAAGGCGAAATGCTGACCATGAAGCTGAAATTCCATGTCCTGCATCGCCCGACCTGCGCGGTTCTTCTCAATCGTCCACACCACCCAATCGCGGAACTGCTTGGCGGTATACGGATTGAACGCCGCGTGATCTTTCGACATGATCTGATACTTGTTGTTCATGATGAGCGCAATGTCCGACTCGTAGTCGAGCGCACTGCTGCCGCGCAAGTGGAACAAGTGAATGCGCTTGCTCTTTAGCCCTTCACGATCCGCCGCCACAATTGCCCATACCGGAACATCCAACGACATGGCGATGTCTTTCAGCCCTTCCACGATGATGGTTACTTTGTCGTTTTCATCACGCGGGCGTTCGGGGTGAACGGCGATCTTTTGCAAGTAATCGATGAATACGGCGACATTACCGCCCGTTGCATCGCACAAACGCGCCGTCATCTCTTTAATGGAACGCAGAGTCGTCACAGCGGGACTCGCCTTGACCAGAATCATGCGGTCAGCATAGCGGATAATGCGACCCAGTCCCGGTGCGGTCTTGGGGTTATCGCGCAAAATGGTTTGCAATGACCCCGCGCCACCTTCACGCCCCATAAATTCTTTGGCACGCTGCGCCACAATAATTTGATACAAATCACGCAGTTTTAGCCCACGACTCAAATCCACTTCGGGCGGGTTGATGCTTTCTAAGCATAACAAGCGGTGCATCAGATGCGTTTCGGTGTGTTCATACGACAGGTAGAACACATACTGGTCGGGACGCTGGGCGATATTACGCGCAATTTGCAGCGTGGCAATCGTTTTGCCAATGCCTTGAGCGCCGCCGAGCAAAACAAGTTCGGTCTTACGCAACCCCCCGCCAATAAAACCATCCAGCGGGTCGAAGCCCGTCGGGAGCGGTACGTAATCCACCAAATCGCCGCGTGTCACCCGTTCGTCTGCCTCGTTCAACACCTGCGTGAGCGTGCGCGGCAGATGTGCGTTGCCTCGCGGTGTGCCGCCATTGCCCTGCCCCGACGAGGCTGGAGTTGGCGAGGTTTTTGGCGGTTGAATAGACGGCGGGCGTTTGGCAGGTTGCTTATCGCTCGGCGGTGGTTCATCCGGGTTGGGGGGGAATGGTTCGGTAAAACGTCGGGTCGTCATCCTGCCCTCGATTGATTCATCTGCATTGTATGATAATGGCGGGTCGTTTTTTATGCAATGCAACTGCCCTATCTCGTTTGAAGTATCGCCAAGCCATTGACAGAAAAATACTATCTCACCTTACGCAGATCGTTATTTCTGACCCCACCCCCGACCCCTCCCCGAATTCGAGGAGGGGGAGTAAACGCATCACCCCCCCTGCCCTCTCCCAAGTGAGAGGGGAGCAAGCAAAACAACATCTCGGACGCCATAAATTGCGTCCCTACACTATAAGGAGACGAATTGTGATCCCGTTGCACGCCTTGATCATTGACGATGACCGGATGAATGCCATCGTATTAGAAAAACTATTGGAGAATGAAGGGCTGACCTCAAGCGTGATCGACCACCCTGCCGGACTCCAGAACATCCTCGCAGAAATGACCGCGCTGCACGTCGTTTTTGTCGATCTAGAACTTCCATCGAATGATGGTTATGAGGTTCTCGCATTTCTCCGCACGCAATTAGGTACGAATGTCCCGATTGTGGCGTACACTGTGCATATCAGCGAGTCTGTTACAGCGCGGCAAAAGGGCTTTGACGGATTCTTAGGCAAGCCCATCAACCGGCAGGACTTCCCGTCGAATTTGCGCCGTATCCTCAATGGCGAACGGGTGTGGGCAGTTTAACGAATGTAAACCATTTCAATCTGCACGGTAATTCACAAAGACAGGTTATGTGTGTTAGAATGAGAAAGTTTTAAGAATTGAAGCTTTTTCACGCTCGACGGGTTTGTACGCATGGTACGAACGTGGGGTGGCACTTGTATGCCAACTGATCTAGGGAGGCAAGTAGCTGTCGTGTTACAGGAACTTCTGAACCGGGCTGACCAACGCGGGTATGTCACTTTTGAAGATGTGCTTGAAGTACTGGATGAGGATGGCGACGATGTAAACGCCATCGAGACTATTCTCTACGAGCTAGATGAGTTGGGTATCGAACTCCGGCAGGAGAGCGAACCACCAGACTCATTCATTCTCGCAGAAGAAGGGGAATCCGAATTCGAGCCGGAAGAAATTCTACAAGACCCCACTGTAGGCGACATCAGCGCGGTTTCGGCTGATGATCCGGTAGGGCTGTATTTCCGGCAAATGGCACAAGAACCGCTTTTGACTGCTCAGGAAGAAATTGAGCTGGCAAAGCGCATCGAACTAGGAAAACAAGCGCGGGATACCTTCTCCCGGCTTGGGTCGCGGGAGATGTACAGCGATGCTTGGCTGGCGCATCTCGAAAAACTCGTCAGTGATGGTCAGGCAGCGCGGGAACACCTCGGACGCGCCAATACGCGCCTTGTTGTGAGCATTGCGAAACGCTATATGGGTCAAGGGCTTCCGTTTCCCGATCTCATTCAAGAAGGGAATGTCGGCTTGATGCGGGCAGTCGATAAATATGACTACCGCCGGGGTAATCGTTTTAGTACCTACGCTACATGGTGGATTCGGCAAGCAATTACGCGGGCGCTGGCACAAAAAACCCGCACGATCCGTATTCCTCTGCACATGACGGAGCGCATCCGTCAGATGTACCGCACCGCGCAAGGACTCGAACAATCGCTCGGACGCCGTCCCTCCCCTGAAGAAATCGCCGGAGAAATGGATTTACCCTCGGATACCGTCCGCTCGATGATGGATGCCAGCCAGCACGCCATTGCGCTGGAACGTCCTGTCGGTGATGATGGTGACAGCGAGTTTGGCGATTTTATTGAAGATCAAGACTCACCCTCCCCCGTCGAATCCGCGACACAACATCTGCTCCAAGAAACCATCGAAGAAGTGTTGAGCGAACTCACACCGCGTCAGAGCCATATATTACGCTTGCGCTTTGGCTTGGGTGGTGGTGAACCGCACACGCTGGAAGAAATCGCCAATAAATTTGGTTTGAGCCGTGAACGCATTCGCCAGCTTGAAAAAGAAGCGCTGCGCCGTTTGCGTCATCCCCGTTTGGCTCACAATTTGCGCGATTATCTGGGCTAGAATACGCAACCCCAATTGCATAGGATCAGCTAAAGACCGGGCAATTACGCCCGGTTTTTGCGCTAAGATAGAAACAGTTAAAAGTTGAAAGTCCAAAGTTAAAAGTGGGCAATCGCTGTTTT
>JBBQRJ010000486.1:0-3982 GCA_038214955.1 Aggregatilineales bacterium
GGCGCGAGTCGGCAAACCTCACCGCGCAAATCACGGAGAAGCGCCGCGAGGGAAATCTCAACTTCCCACTGGATGATGCCGCTGTGCTGGCTCTGTTCACGACGCTGCACGATCAGCTTAACGCCATTTATCAAGCTGAGGTCGAGGCGCTTGAGGCGCTCAAAGCCGCGCTGTGATCTGCATGTACGGGGGCGGACGCAATCTGTCCCCTAAAAGCTCGTATAATGGGATCAAGTTAGCGTGAGGTGTGATGATGGTTGCAGTTCGGGTGAGAGTGAATGTAGGCGAAGATGGCAAGGTGCTGCTCCAACTCCCAAATGACTTCCCTCGTGGTGAGCAGGAATTGGTCATCGAACAAATTCCTGCGGACAAGGTTGACATAGATGAACGTCCACTGACAGAAAAAGAAGTCGAGGCGTTGTTAAAACCCGAGCCTAAATCGGGGGCAGAGATCGCAGCTTGGATTCTTGAACATGGGGGGGGATGGGAAGACAAAGGAATTGATGACCCTGTTGCATGGCTAGAAGAACAACGACGTAAACGCCATGAAAAGATATTTGATGCATCTAAATGATAACGGGAATACTCGATACCGCTATCCTCATTGATTTTTTGCGCGGCTATTCTCGTGCAGTTCAATGGCTCTCAAGTAATCCTGACATTGCCATTACGCCTATTGTCAAATTTGAGATTTTGGATGGTGCGGCAAATGTAAAGGAACTGCGACACTCACTCAAAATGCTGAAGCAATTTCAAATGGTTGATTTGATGCCAGATGATATTGAATGGGCTTTAACCCAGTTTACGTTGTATAAATTGAGTCATAATGTCGGCTCAATGGACTGTCTTATCGCGTCAACAGCGTTTCGCTTGCAAGTACCTCTGTACACGCGCAACCTCAAGCACTTCGCGCCGATGTTGGGCGGGCTGGCACAGCAGCCCTACTAGTATCTCATATAATAGATTAGAGGTGTGATGATGGTGATGGTTGAAACCCACATAAAGGGATTTGTAGACGAAAACGGTCAATTGACGGTACAGGGTCATGTCCCCGATGATTTCCCACGTGGCGAAGTAGAAGTCAAAATTAGCGTAGCGAAACCAGAGATGCCTACTCCCGTTCAACTAACACCTGAAGAAGAAGCAGAACTAGACCGTGACATTGAGGAATCGTTAGCAATCATTCGTGCAGGTGGTCTTGGCAAGACAGGATCTGAGATTGCCGCTTGGATACGGGAAAATGGTGGAGGTTGGGAAGACAAAGGCATTACTGATCCTGTGGGATGGTTACAGGAACAGCGCCGCAATCGACATAACAAAATCTTTGGAGATCAGGAATGATCACAGGTTTGCTTGATAGCTCTCTACTGATTGACTCACTTCGTGCTTACACACCCGCTGTCCTATGGCTCTCAAGCCAGCCCGATTTAGGGGTAAGTCAAACGGTTGTACTTGAACTTCTGCAAGGAGCGAAAGATAAACCTGAACAAGCTCGAACGCTCCGTATGCTGAATCAGTTTGCCTATATAGAAGTCACATCACTTGATTTTGATTGGGCAATTTCACAACTGAAAATCTACAAACTCAGTCATAACCTTGATGGGTTCGACTGCCTGATCGCCTCAACAGCATTTCGCTTGCAAGTGCCGCTGTACACGCGCAACCTCAAGCACTTCGCGCCGATGTTGGGCGAACTAGCACAGCAGCCCTACTAGCCCGCCCCGTCAGCGTTTAGCGGAAGATGCGGCGCATCACCTGACGCAAAATGAAAAATCGAATCACTTTCCAGATTAAACCCAACATGATTCAGCTCTCCAACTTAAACTTCGATTATTCTATTCGTGATACATGAGAACTGCGTGAACGTGACAAATTGAGTGAGCAGGGTTAGAATATTTCCAACTATTTCAGTAAGGAGCTTATTCTGTGGCAGACTCTCCCGAAGTGCTGGCGGCGCTCAACCGCCGCAGTCGCACATTACTCGAAGGCGTGGATCGTTCCGCCGCCCGTGCTATGCTCAAAGCGATTGGCTTATCGGACGATGACCTGAGCAAACCCCTGATCGGCATTGCGAATACATGGACGGAAATTGGACCCTGCAATTTTCACCTACGCCGCCTTTCTGCCAAGATGAAAGAGGGGATTCGCCGTGCAGGGGGGACTCCCTTAGAGTTTAACACCGTAAGCATTAGTGACGGAATCACGATGGGGACGGAAGGCATGAAAGCGTCCCTCATCAGCCGTGAGATCATCGCGGACTCGATTGAACTGGTGGCACGCGGCAATTTCTTTGACGGCATTATCGCGCTGTCGGCGTGCGACAAGACGATCCCCGGCACGATCATGGCGCTGATCCGACTCGATATTCCTTCACTGATGATCTACGGCGGCTCGATTGCCCCCGGCAACTTTCGCGGCAAGGACATCACCGTTCAAGAAGTGTTCGAGGCAATGGGCGCATATGCCGCTGGACGCATCAGCTTAGAGGAACTGCAAGAAGTCGAAAATGTCGCGTGTCCGGGACCCGGCGCATGTGGCGGACAGTTCACTGCCAACACGATGGCGACTGTCGCTGAAATCATGGGCATTTGCCCGATGGGGATGGCAGACATCCCCGCGATGGATAGCGCAAAAGACGATATTTCGATCCGTGCGGGCGAAATTCTGCTCGATATGATCAAACAGGATTTGCGCCCAAGCCAGATCGTCACGCGCAAGTCGCTCGAAAACGCGGTTGCCGCAATCGCGGCGAGCGGTGGCAGCACCAACGGCGTACTGCATACGCTGGCGTTCGCCCGTGAAGCAGGAATCGAGTTTACGATTGACGACATCGAGGCGATCAGCAAGCGCACGCCGCTGATCTGCGACCTCAAGCCGACGGGTAAATACGTCGCTACGGATATGTTCCGTGCAGGCGGCATTCGGCTGTTGGCACAGCGACTCGTGGACGGCGGTCATGCTTACGCGGATACGCTCACGGTGACGGGTAAGACGCTCGGTGAAGAAGCGGCAACAGCCGTCGAAACGCCCGGTCAGGAAGTGATCCGCACATGGGATAACGCGATCAGCGAAAATGGCGGCTTGCACATTTTGAAGGGCAACCTTGCGCTCAACGGCAGCGTGATCAAGCTGAAGGGGACAGAACCGCGCACCTTTAGAGGCGTGGCGCGTGTGTTCGATACCGAAGAATCGGCGTTCCATGCCGTGCAAAACCGCCAGATCAACGCGGGTGACGTGGTGGTGATCCGCTACGAAGGACCCATCGGCGGACCCGGAATGCGTGAGATGCTGCAAGTCACCGCCGCGATTGTCGGGCAGGGCTTGGGCGCAGACGTGATGTTGATCACCGATGGGCGTTTCTCCGGCGCGACTCGCGGTTTATGCATCGGGCATATTGCGCCCGAAGCAGCCGTCGGCGGCGCGATTGGGCTGCTGCACGAGGGCGACATCATTTACGTGGATATTGATGCCCGCACGATCAATGTAGAAGTGAGCGATGAGGTTTTGGCGGAACGTCGCGCCGCGTGGACTCCACCGAAGCCGCATTACACCAGCGGAGTCATGGCAAAGTTTGCGCGGCTCGTCTCTCAAGCAGACGACGGCGCGGTCACGAACTCTGCGGCTGGTTTAGTACGTTAAGTCTGCTTGCCCCCCTCCTCGAATTCGGGGAGGGGTCGGGGGTGGGGTCAGAAATGACGATCTGCGTAAGGTGAATCTGTAAGGTGACATACTCCCCCCGCCTTTAGGCGGGGGGAGTATGTCACACAAAGTTGTGTAGGATAACCTGAGTTTCGGATAGGTCTTGTTGATTCGCTTTAGCCTCACCCCCCAACCCCCTCTCCCAAAAGCAGGAGAGGGGGAGCAGAACGTTTCAGAACGAGTTTGAAAATTACACTGTTCAGAGACGTTTTAAGGGTGAATTAAAGCTATCCAAAACTCAGGTTAGGATAAAAAAACGGGGTGGAGTCTAGGTATCCATCCT
>JBBQRJ010000487.1:0-3975 GCA_038214955.1 Aggregatilineales bacterium
CATCCGTCCAGTAGCGCGGTTCTGTCCACTGTTCGCTTTCGCGGGTTTGCCAGCCGTCGGGTGTCCACCACTTTTGCGTCTTATACCCGCCCGCCGTGATGAACTCGGCAAACTGCGCGTTCGTCACGGGGTATTTGGCAATATTGAATGCAGGAACATCGAAGGTTTGCGGCACGCCCTTCTTGAGGTACAGGCTTGCATCGTCATGCCATGTGTTGACCAACCTCACTACACCCGCCGGAATATAAACCCACGCGAACGGCGCGGGCAAAATGTGCCGTACCCGCGATGGCAGCGGCACATCCAAGCGTTTTAAGGTGGGCGCATAGACCGAAAAATGCGATTGACGCGCCGCCTGTTCGATCAAGCCATCAGGATCGTAGCCGCGATGCTCGTTCCATAAGCCTTCCAACCCTTCCCAGAAATCAACCCACTCGCGGCGCTGCACACAACCGCGCAAGTAGGCATAGGCTTGGTCACGTTCGTCGGTGTGCATGGCTGTCCACAAGCGCGTTTCTTGCACTTGGACGTTGAATATCAGCGGCACTTTAGGCTGTGCGGCAATCTTCGCCAGCGTTTCTCGCGCCTCATCCCATGCTTTCGCGGTGAAGTGTGTTTTGTACAGTTCGATCAACTGGTAAACGTTGAGCGTAGGGGTGGGCGGCGCTGGACTTTGACTCCCTATCATATCCTCATACAGCGACTCGATCAGCGCGTTCACATCGGCGTCAAAGTGTGATTCGCGGATGGTGGCGGCGTTCCTGAATACCATCTGCGCCATACGCGACGGGAGCGCCGCCTCTGCGGGCATATTCGCGCCGTTGACCAACACGGGGATCACGCGCAAGCCGTGTCGTAAGCTCATTTCGACTTCCATCCGCACAAAATCGGCGGGATCATCGAGTCGCCGCCGCCCGTCTTTATCTTGCACGGTCAGCCATTGATCGCCGATGATCACCAGCATAATCTTCGAGTCCAACACAGCCCGTTCAATGACGGCGACAAAATGTGATCCTTTGGGAATGACCAAATCCATAAAAATGGACTCTTTGCCAAAGGTTTGTGCCAAACGATCATATATGCGCCCACTGGTTTCACGGCTGTCGGCACGACGGTAGCTAATAAACAGTTTCATAGGGAAGAGTCACCAAGTCTGCAAAGTCTCATTGATTGTAGCGTCAAAATAATCAATCGACAGTGGGTTTTCCGAAACATGACCGCACGGCTATAATCCTTACGTGACGACTTCACGGACGGATAGATAGTTGCATGGACGAGTGGATCGGGAAGCGGGTCGGCGGTTACGAAATTCGGGGCGTCATCGGGCATGGCGGCATGGCGGCGGTCTATTTGGCGCACCAACTGTCCATGAACCGCTTAGTCGCTTTCAAGGTGCTGCCGCGTCAATTTTTGCACGATGATACGTATATGCAGCGGTTTAGCCGTGAAGTGCAAATCGTTTCGACGCTGGAACATCGCAGCATCGTTCCGGTATACGATCACGGTGAATTTGAGGGACAGCCGTATATCGTCATGCGTTATCTGGCGGGCGGCTCAGTGGATACCCGCTTGCACACTGGGGCGCTCCCACAAGCGATCATCCTCACCATCATTCAGCAAATCGCGCCCGCGCTCGATTACGCGCACAGCAAAGGCGTGCTTCACCGTGACCTCAAGCCGAGTAACATTTTGCTGGATGATGCGGGCGGCGCGTACCTGACCGATTTCGGCATTGCCCGCTTGACGGGCGAAAGCAGCGGCGGCTCGATCACCACACAGGGCGCAATCGGCACGCCCAGCTACATGAGTCCCGAACAGGCGCAAGGCAAGCCGCTTGACCCGCGCAGCGATCTCTATTCGCTAGGGATCACGGTCTTTGAGATGATCACGGGCGTGCGTCCGTTTGAAGGCGATACCCCCTACGGCACAGCCGTTTTGCAAGTGACCGCGCCGCCGCCGTCCCCGCGAGAATTCAAACCCGAATTGTCGATGGCAGTTGAAACGGTGATCTTGAAGGCGTTGAGCAAGCGCCGCGAAATGCGCTATTCCAGCGCGGCGGAATTTGCCGATGCGCTCAAAGACGCCATGAACGCCCCGATCACTACGCTGTCGGATACACAACCTTCCCCGCCGATTCAAATGCCAGTGGGTGCGAACCTCTACACATCGCCGCCTTCGACCTACGGCTATCCGGTCACGCCGCCGAGTCGCCCTGTGAAGCCGCCGCGCAATCGTAGATCGCGCTGGTGGTTGAGCTTAGGGATCGGCGCGTTGTTCGGCTGTGCCTTGCTCACGTTGATCCTGATCGGCGCGTTGTTTGTGATCAACAATCTCGCCACACCTACGCCTGATAATACGCCGAGCATCGCGGACTCTGCGCCCACCTCAACGCGATCCAGCAGCGCGGCACTCCCCACGCTGACGCCGCTCCCGAACCCTGAAGCAACTACCGAGGTTGCGCCCGTCGGGGAAGTGGCTACGCCTATCCTTGATGAACGGATCGAAGATGTGATCACCGGATCGCTTGTCTATTTCGCGCAACGGGATAATAATTTTGACATCTATAGGATGACTCTGCCGGATCGGTTTGAGATTCGCTTGACCAACAACGAGAGTCACGAACTGTTTCCGGTGGTTTCGCCCGATGGAGAGCGGATCGCCTATATGTCGGATCGGGATGGCGATTATGACATCTACGTGATGAACATGACAGGAATGAGCGTGCGCCGCATCACCACCAACGAGGTCAATGATCGTTTTCCCGCGTGGAGTCCTGACGGGGATTGGATCGCGTTTTCGAGCGATGTACGCGGCGATGGCACCGATGATCTGTACCGCGTGCGCTCTGACGGTTCAGGCATAGATGAACTCTATGGTAATGGCACGCGCAACACCCATCCGCGTTACCACCCCGACGGCGATTCACTCGCATTCGTGAGCGGCGATCCGTTTGACGCGCAAACATGGGAGATCGTGTCTCTGGAAATCGCTTCCGGTGATGTGACCGCCCTGACCGAAAATGAAGTCCGTGATAGTTCGCCCGCGTGGACGCCCGACGGACATTTGCTCTATGCCTCCGAAGGCGAGGGTTACGCGGCGATTCGACGCATGGATGCAGACGGCGATAACGATGTGCTGCTCTACGATGGGACGGGCTACGAATGGGCAGTTACCGCTTATCCCGGCGGCGGGATGCTCGTCTTTACATCTGACGAGACGGGGCGAGATGAATTGTATGTGTACGCCAGCGGTGGACGCACTATTCAACAGTTGACCAGTAATGGAGCATCGGCGGCATGGTGGGTGATTGAGGATTCCTAATGAGCGCACCAACGCTGGCAGAGACAGTCGCTGTATCGCTGCGAAAAAACATTTTAGAAGGGAAGTATCTTAGCGGGGAACGCCTCATCGAACTGACGCTGGCGCGAATGCTCGGCGTAAGCCAGATCACCGTGCGCGATGCGCTGCGTATCCTCGAACAAGATGGTTGGGTCGTCAAAATCCCCCGACGCGGTGTGTATGTGCGAAGTTTTACCCCCGAAGCCGCCGAAGAAATCTACGCGCTGGTGCAAGCCGTTGAGTCGCTGGTATTCAAGTGGGTGATCGAGAAGTTCACGCGGCAAATGAGCGCCGATCTACAGGTGTTTCTGGATGCTGCCCGCAAGCACGCGCATCGAGACGAAGGGGTGGAAGCCGCCGAAGCCATGTTCGAGTTTCACAATTACATCAGCGGTATTCCTCACATGCCCATGACCAATCAAATCCTTGACCAACTTCGCAATCAGGTACGCATGTTAGAGGCGATCCGTCAAGTGCGTGCGCCCGTGAACATCCGTGAACTGCACGCGCAAATCGACAGGCATGAAGCCCTGTTACACGCGCTGGAAACGGGCAACCTCGACGCGGCGATCAATCAACTGAATACACTTTTGGACAGTTATATCCAGCTTACCTTGAGCGCGTTGAGGATTTGAG
>JBBQRJ010000488.1:0-3970 GCA_038214955.1 Aggregatilineales bacterium
GTCGCAGCGAATGCATCGGGCGATGAGGAACGCGCGTACCAATTCACACTCTCATCACGGGGGCGGAGGTCAACTGCGCCGAACATGCGCCGGGAGCGTTTCCCGATGCCGCCCAACAGTGACCAGACTTGCAGCGCGGTCAAAGCATGATGGGGTAGGGCTACACCGGGGCGGGTGACGATCTCTAAGGATGCCGTGTAGCCTTTCCTGATAGCCTTACCCTGTGACTTATCCCGTTCACGTTGGTCAGCTTTGTGCGGCATCATCGGGACGTCATCGACTTCAAGCGTCTTCCCGTACAGACGCACGGTAACGGCTGATCCTTGTCCCGTTGAACCAAAAATCGCGCTTTCAGCCTCCCAAACCTCTTTTAAATTTGTAGACTGAGCGCCAAGAACAGTACGCAACCAGTAGCGTAGTTGACCCCGTACCGACGATGAGCGCAGCTCCGGTTGCCCGCGTGGTTCAGCCCCGCTGAGAAACCAGGGACTAATGGCAGTGAGTCGGAAAGTATATTTGGACAAAGTAATGACTCTCCAAAACAAATCGTAAATAAAACCTACCTTTCATTATATAGAGTAACATGCAATCTAAGCTATAGGTGTTGACCCCTAATTCTGATAACCGCAAAATCCGCCTTTTATCCCGATCTCTTTCGCCTAAATGCTCGAAGACCTTCGGGTCACAATTCTCCTCATTTCCTGCACACTGAAAGCAGATGTTTTTGAGTACTGATACTCAAGACACCGCTCATGATGCCATCTATACTGTGACTATTGTTGAGGAAATTGCCATGCGTCAACCGGTACCCTTGCCCCGCAAACACACGATGATCCAGCAGCAAGCTGTGCGGGCGGCACTCGATACATTGTTATACTCGACAGCGGTGGGACGCCATACTCCGTTGGAGCATTTGTGGTTGGTGGATGCATATCTGCTCGATCCTGAAAACCCGCTTGATCGGGACGAGCGGCAGTTGGCGCTGCATACCATTCTAATCGACTTGATCACAGCAGAACTTGCCTGTCATCGTACTGCGCTTCACCTTGATGCGACATCAGCCGATTTGTTCCCCGCACTTGACCACATCAGTGCCGATGCCCGTACCGAGAACATTGAACTTATCGCATGGAGTTGGCTTTACTACCGCTACGTGCGCGTTGATCTACATGTCACACCGAGTCTGTTTTGCCAATACACGCACTGCGACGAACGCACACGGCGGCGCTACCACGCGCATGGTATTCGCCGTTTGACTGAGCGATTGGTCAAGCAAGAGCGCGAAGCACGGCGGATACTGTGGAAACATCGACTGTACGCCGAATTGCCGATGCCGTTCCCGATACGCCTGTTTGGACGTGACGAGCTGCTGGCACAAGCGCGAACCCTTTTCGAGAGTTACGTGCCGCCGCTCATTCAGGTGAATGGTGAGGCAGGGATTGGTAAAACGGCATTTGTGGTGGCGTTGATACGGGAACGGATCGAAGCGGGGGGCGTCAGCGAATTGATCTGGTTAGAACGTCCGACGACCTGTATAGCTGTCATGGATGCTGTTAAATCCCGGTTGTCGCCTGATATTTTCACGACCGGGAATCCGTTCGTCAAGGGGGGATCGATGGTGCTTGTACTCGATGATCTCTCACTGTTAGCGGATAATCTACCCGCTCTGAATCAGTTGTTGAGCGGACTCGCGCCGATCACCGTCTGCCTAATCCACTATACGCCGCTCCCCGTCTCTGCGATGAGCGTGCAGATTCGCTTGGACGCGCTAATGTTGATCGAAACTCACGCGCTGATCCGCGGGTGGGAAGGGCAGTGGGCGCGATCACTTAATGGATTGGCGCTTTCCGATGTGGAAATCATGGCATTGTGGGAATCGGCGCGGGGTAATCCTGCCGTTCTACTGCGTGAGTTTCACGCGCTGATCGGGGACAACTAGCGGTATGAACCAGAGTGCGCGATGTGAACTGTAATGAAATAGCTTTCTCGTCACGGATATTTATTTCCGTATCATGCCCATGCCGTTGGTCGTTTTGCGACCTACGCCGCTATAATAAGCAAAGTCCGCCAGTAAATTGACCGTGCGGGCAAACCATATCCCCTCGCGGCGCAGTGCTGCTTCAAGCGTGGGTTCACGCTTCCGTAAAAACTCGCTTCTTGGCAGCACTTCAAACGTGACTTCGCCTGTAAAGCCCAATTCCGTAACGCCTTTCTTACCCTTGTAGAGAGCGGTTTCCGTCCGGTAGCTGCTGATCACGACGTGATGCATCAGGAACACCATCAGTTGATCCTGCGGCAGATCACGTAAGCGATGAGATGTGAATGCGATCCAGCGGTTAAGCAAACTTCCAAATACGAGTTCAGGGCGGGGGAGTGGTAAGATTGCCCCATTAGATCGAAAGGTGGTCGCACTGCGAAAGTTCAATGTGTGCGCTTGCGCGGGCATGACGCTTTGATGGCGCTCGATCAAGTGCTGGTAGCTCATCAAACCGGGCAGCACCGAGTCATCCCACACGGCGGCGGTGACTTCCCATAACACGCGGTCAATTTCAACGTAAACGGGTTGGTTCTCAGTTAGACATGCAAGCGTAACTTGGCGGTAGGCGTCGAGTGCGGTGACGGTGGACGCAGACAGCGCCGTGAAGCGCAGCCAGCAGGCATCTCCCGTTTCAAGATCGCCAAAATGGACAGAGTCGCCGCGCATCAAACCGCTGACAGTGAATGGTTTTTCGGCAGATTCATCGTGAATATCCACCGCCAGTGCCTCGTCCGTCGCATTGAGCAACATCAATCCCAGTTGGAAGATTGCCCGACCCATGTGGTTATAAATGTGCATCGGACGCGGCACACGTAAATGCAAAATGAGTGCGGCGAGGTCATGCGTCAAGACCAAAAATCCATGATAGCAACCTGAACTTTTTGTGAGTTAAAAGCGCAAAGATGCTCTAAAGATACTACGGATTTACCTCTGAGTTGCTGAACCGCGAATATTCAACGGTTTCTGTGTGCATAATTTACTGCCGCTGTTGCACAATTTGAAAGATCCGTTGCGGCGATAACTTGTAGAGTCGTGCCAATTGGCTGATTGTTGTTCCTTCGGCATAGCGTGTATGGTGGAAAAACCTCATCGGAGGGAAGATTCAGGCAGCGTCACGATAGTAATCGTGTAGGATTCCTCCAAGAACGTCACAACAATGGATGGTGCCATGCTGCGGGGGAGAGAACGGAATGGGAGCCTGTTGATGAATGCCTTGATGAGGACGGGCAGCATTATAGTAGGTCGTGTATTCCTTGAGCACACGGAACAGATGTCGTTGATTCAGAATCAGCAGCTGGTCCAAACACTCGTGTCGAACTGAGCGCACCCAGCGCTCGGCGATGGCATTGGCTTTCGGCGCTCGGAACGGCGTCGGCACGATTTCGACGCCTTCTGAGACGAAGACTTGATCGAAGTTAGTCGTGAATTTTCTGTCCCGGTCATGGATGAGGAAACGCATGGGTGTGCTGGTCTCGTCCAACTGCCAGACGAGCTGCCGCGCCTGCTGAGTGACCCAAGCACCATCGGGGTTAGGGGGGCAACCCGCGAGATGGACGCGACGCGAGCCGAGTTCGATGAAGAAAAGGACATACAGCGTTTGCATATGCAGGGTTTCGACGGTGAAGAAATCACACGCCAGCATCTGCTGACGATAGTGCTTCAGAAACGTGCGCCACGAACTCTTGCCGCGTTGCGGTGCAGGTAACAGTTGATGACGGCGCAGGATGTTCTTGACGGTTGTTGGATCGACGACGAAGCCGAGTTTCAGCAGTTCACCGTGAATCTTATCGTACCCCATCCGTGGGTTCTCACGGGCGATGCGGAGAATCAACGCCTCAATGTCGGATTCCAGCCGTGGTCGCCCTCCGCGATTCAGTTGTCGGAATGTCCACTGTCGCCGGACGAGTTCTCGATGCCATTTCAGCACCGTTT
>JBBQRJ010000489.1:0-3969 GCA_038214955.1 Aggregatilineales bacterium
CACTGCCCCGCCCCTACAAAATCCATTTTCTTGAGAAGGATTTGAATACCGGACAACCTTATTAGGGGTGAGGTCAGTTACGCTACCCGTTGGCGCACGAACTTGATCGTTTCCTCAAGGATGGGCGGCAGGAAGCCTAGAGCGATGAGCGTGGGGAGCAGTTCAGACGGCGGCGCGGTCATGCCCACGTCGATCACGTAGATTGCGCCGAGAGCGATCACAATGGTGATCACGGCGGCAATCAGCGACCAGCGGTTGCTAAAGAAGCCAATTTGCCACAGATTGAAGCGCAGACTGCGGGCAGTGAAGGCGCTCCGCAAGATTTTTTGCGTCATAAACATGACGAACACGGCGGTACGTTGAATTGAAATCGTCGTCTCGGCGTCTAAACCGGCATTGCGGGCGTAATCCCCCGCAAGTAGAAAACTGATCGCCATGAGGATCGTTACGGTGATGCTTTGTACGGCGATGCTGAACCACATATACGGTGTGATCACGGGTTCGTTAGAGGGACGCGGCGGCTTCTGCATCGAGTCTTTTTCTTCGCGTTCCGTCGCCAGCGCAATACTCAGCCACGAGTCGCCAAGCAAGTTGATCACCAGCAGTTGCAGCGCCGTGAGCGGAATTGCCCACCCTGCGACTGCCGCCACGATGAACAAACCGACTTCCGCGCCGTTGGTTGAAAGCAGCGCGTGCGTATACAAACGGGTACGGTAAAGAATCGTGCGCCCCACTTGCACGGCAGCAGCAATCGCGCTGTATGTGCCTGTGAGAACGACATCGCTCACATCTTTAGCGATGTCCGTACCCGTTGACATGGCGATACCGACATCGGCTTGCTTGAGCGCGGCGGCGTCGTTCACGCCATCGCCCACCATCGCTGTGAGCTTACCCGCACGTTGGAGCGCCTGTACAATCAACACCTTGTCGCGGGGTGTCACACGGGCGTAAATATGCGTATCCGCAATCCGCTTGATTTTCTCATCGGACAGACGCTCTACGATGCTTTTGAGGTCATCGCCCGGTTGAGCGCCAACCTGTTTTTCCCATTGTTGCAGTTCGCGTCCTTCGATCACCGCGCTAGGGGATGCACTTTGCGGCACAATACCCACACTCTTGGCAATCGACAATGCTGTGATCGGGCTGTCTCCGGTGATCATCTTAGCGGTGATCCCCGCGTCGCGCAGCGTCTTGACGGTTTCCATCACTTCGGGGCGTGCTGGGTCAGACAGCGCCACCAAACCGACAAACGTCAAGCCGTGTTCGTTGAAGTCCGTCGCATGGTGCTTGTGTTCGTCACCTAATTCACGGTCTGCGAACGCCAGCACACGGTAGCCCTGCGACTCGAAGGTCGTTAACTGTGTACGAATACCCGTCAGGTCTTTGTCGGTGATCTCACGCGGTTTGCCGCGATCTAAGATGTGGGTGCAGCGTTCGAGCAGAATTTCGGGCGCACCCTTTGAGCGGAAGGTCGCCCCCAGTTTTTCAGGATGGATCACGCCCATGCGCTTTGACGCGCTGCTGAACGGAAATTCACGGACGCGGGCGGCGCGGTCTTCGGGGGTGATGGTGAAACCTGCCATTTCAGCAAGCTGACCCAACGCCAGTTCAGACGGATCGCTGAGGTTATTGGCGAGACGGGCAACATCAATCAAGCGCATCAGTTCGCGGTTGTAACGGCGCAGCGTATCCTGTTCAACGTTGACTTCGTTGGTATCCAGCGTCCAAACATGCGTGACGGTCATTTTGCCAAACGTGATCGTTCCGGTCTTGTCCGTACAAACCACGCTGACCGAACCTAAGCCTTCAGCGGCACGCAGTTTACGGATAATTGCCTTCTTGGTGACCATTTCGCGCACGCCCAACGCCAGCGCAATCGTGATGATGGCGCCTAACGCTTCGGGGATGAAGGCAATTGCCAGCGCAACCGCCACCAACAGCGCGTCAATGATGTTATAGTTCTGGAATACGACGTAGATCAAGATCACCAGCACGCAAACTGCCAGCGTGCCGATCATGAGCATACGTCCCAACTGCTCTAACTGCTTTTGCAGAGGGGTTTCAGTTTCTTCGACGCTGCGAAGTTCATCCCAAATTTTGCCGAGTTCAGTTTTGACTCCCGTGCTGCTGACAATCGCGGTCATATTGCCGCTTTCGACATACGTCCCCGTAAACACCATGTTATCGCGGTGGGCGAGGTCTGCCGTTGAGGGGAGAGGCGCGGGCGATTTTTCTTTAGCTTCGGGTTCACCTGTGAGGAGCGCCTCGCTCACCGTGCCGTTATTCACGCGAATTACGCGAGCGTCACCGGGAACGCGATCTCCCTGTGTCAAGACGATCAGATCACCGGGGACAAGTTCGCTCGCCTCAATTTCAATTTGTTTACCGCCGCGTACTACTTTGGCGGACGTTTTTTGGAGTGCCTTTAGTTTGTCTAGTTCATTCCCCGCCGAACGGTCTGTGAAGTAACCGATCAGCACCATGAATACGACAATTGCCATAATCCAGACGGATTGTTGTAATTCGTTGGTTTCGCCTTTGGAGATGTGAACAATGGCGCTGATGATCGCCGCTGCGGTCAAAATCAGC
The DNA here is from genome assembly GCA_038214955.1 of Aggregatilineales bacterium. Classification (GTDB taxonomy): domain Bacteria; phylum Chloroflexota; class Anaerolineae; order Aggregatilineales; family Phototrophicaceae; genus Flexifilum. Next base: position 2,590 of record JBBQRJ010000489.1, read on the forward strand.
GCAAGTGGGTCTTTGAAGGCATCGATGAGGCTTTGCCATACGCTTTCGCGTTCTTCTTCTGGTAGGCTGTTCTTGCCGAATTCAGTTTGCCGCGCCGTGATTTCTTCGGCAGTCAAGCCATTCACATCGTTGGTTTTCAACTCATCGATGACTTGATCCACCGTTTTCGACCACCAGGGCGACTCGGTGAGTTCGCGTGGGGGAATTTGTTCTAATGTGGTCAATTCGCTATATCCTTATACGAGACATATGTAGAGTATCATTACAGACGCTAGAATTAGAGAGAAGATTGTGAAAAACCTTCAAAACCCCCCAAAAAGTGAGGGGTTTTCGGGTCGTTGACGATTTCAATCATCTGTTCTAGGATCAAGTTAAATTTCTCAGGAATCATAAAAAAGGGGACGCTTGTATGAGTGACCAGCCGCAGTTAAGCCAAGAATTGATCAACGAATTTGTCATTGTTTCTCATGCTGAACTCGATAAAGTGAAGGCAATGCTGGCAGAGCATCCCGCTTTGCTTAACGAAAACGCCGTATGGATTGAAACCCCGATTCAGGCGGCGGCACACGTCGGCAATGTGCCGATTGCCGAATATTTGCTCGATCAAGGGGCGCCGCTCGATATTTGCACGGCAGCCATGCTCGGTTTGAAAGAGGAAATCACCGAATTTCTGAACGATAACCCGGAACTGGTCAATGCAAATGGAGCGCACAAAATCCCGTTGATGTTTTACCCTACCCTCTACGGGCGCACAGATATTGCCGAGATGCTGCTAGACGCGGGAGCGCCGCTCAACGAGGGCGAAGGGGCGCAGTCTCCCTTGCACGGCGCAGTCTTGTTCAACCGCGTCGCTATGGTGCAATGGCTGCTCAACCACGATGTGAACCCCTATGCAGTCGATTTCGAGGGCAAAACCGCCTTTGAACGCGCCGAAGAAAAGGGTTTGACCGAGATTGCAGACCTGCTGCGTCCGTTCTTCGATGCGGACGACGACGAATGAGCCGCGCCGAAGATGCGCTTCAAGGCTTTTATGAGGATGCCAGCTTGCGCGACGAACTGCGCGACGACGAAGCCAACGAACTGCTGAAATGGGCGGAGTCGGAACTCACTAAGCTGGATGCGACGGGCGCGGACGATGCTGTTTTCGAGGAAAAACTCGGTGAACTGCGCCGTTTGCTGCGCGGCATGAATCGTTTTGTGGGGCGACGGCAGGAGATCACAGCGCAAGCCGACGATGAATCGCTGGTCAAACTCACCGAACACGCTAACGCCCTCGGCTATGCTTTGAGCGCCGATCAACTGGCGAAACAGGCGGGCGAACTGGCGTCATTGGATGCCATGAGCGCGATCAAGAATTTGACCAGTTTGATTAATGAGACG
>JBBQRJ010000490.1:0-3965 GCA_038214955.1 Aggregatilineales bacterium
GGGAGCAAGCAGACTCCTGTTTGCGCCCTCCCCTGAATTCGGGGGAGGGAGGCGAGCGCAGCGAGCGGGGTGGGGGTCAAACTGACACCCTGCGTAAGGTGAGTTAGTGTAATGAGGAATATCCATGCCATCCTTGATGGACGAAATTCTGAACAATGCCATGCAAAAGGGCGAGTTTGATAATTTGCCGGGGGCGGGCAAACCGCTCAACCTGAATAATGATCCCAACACGCCCAATGATCTACGCATGGCGTACAAAATCCTCAAAGAGAATGACATGGCGCCAGACTGGATGGCGGCGGGGAAAGACATCGACGCGGCACGCGAGAAGTTGCAAGGGGATTTACGCGCCGCCGTGCGCCGTTATCGCGGTTCGCTCAACGATGCAGCACGATCCGCACAGCCAGAGCAAGGACGGCTCAAAGTTGAGGCGGCATGGAATATCACGCTGGAATCTTTGCGCGAGTCCACAAAGTCGCTCAACCGTATGGCGTTAAGTTTCAACTTGAAAGCGCCGAAGGGAGTCGCACATAAACTCATGTTCGACTTCGAGCGCGAACTCAAGCAGATCAGTTTTTAGTTGACAGTGACCAGTTCACAGTAAAAACAGTTCTAACTGTCTACTGTGAACTGTAAACCGTATACTTCTTTAGAGTTTAGGTTCTTCGGGCGTAACGGGCTTATCCTGTGCGCCACTTGACAAGCCTTTGCGGAAATTCGCTACCGCGCTGCCCAATTCCCCACCGATTTTGCCCACACGACCCACACCGAACAACAACAGTACGATCACCAGAATGATGACCAGTTCAATTCCACCGGGTAAATTCATGTTCTCACTCACCTTCTTCCACTATCATCTTAAACGTCATTATAGCACTGATCAGATTGGCATGAGCCTCCAAACGGTGATAGACTCTAAAGTGTAGAGAGGTGTCAACTTGCCCGAACAAGCACTTTACCTGAAGTGGCGACCCACAACCTTTGAAGATGTTGTAGGTCAAGAGCATATCACGCGGACACTGCGTAACGCGCTCAAAACTCAGCGTGTCCGCCACGCTTACCTGTTCAGTGGTCCTCGTGGCACAGGCAAAACTACGTCAGCGCGTTTGCTGGCGAAAGCGTTGAACTGCCTGCATCCCGACCCCGATGTGCGTCCGTGTAATGAGTGTTCGGCGTGTGTCGCGGTGAACGAGGGGAGATTTCTCGACCTGATCGAGATTGATGCGGCGACGCACACAGGCGTCGATGATGTGCGCGATCTGCGAGATAAGATCGCCTTTGCGCCGGGAGAAGGCACGTACAAGGTCTACATTATAGATGAAGTCCACCGCTTCACCGGGAATGCCTTTGACGCGCTGCTCAAAACGCTCGAAGAACCGCCGGATCATGCGGTGTTCGTGCTGGCGACCACTGAAATTGACAAAGTACCCGCGACCATCAAAAGCCGCTGCTTGCAGTTCGAGTTCCGGCGCTTCACCGTGCGCGAAGTGGCTGATCGACTCGACAAGATCATTTCAGCAGAGGGCTTGAAGGCAGAACGCGCCGCCTTAGAGATGATCGCACGGCAGGGAACGGGCAGTATGCGCGACAGCATCAGCCTGTTAGACCAGATCGTGACCGATCCAGAGGCGTTGATCACTGCGTCACTGGTGCAGCATGTGTTAGGCACGGCGAACCTCATATCGGTGAAAGAACTGGTCACGTCGATCATTGAATCGGATGCGGGGCGCGGCTTGCGTGTGATCCATACAGCGGTAGATGCTGGTACAGACCCGCGCCAATTCGGTCAGCAGGTGATCGAACATTTGCGAAACGTTTTGCTCACGCAGACCGCCGGGTCGGAACTGGTCGAAGCGTCTGCCGAAGATCGCGCCATGTATACCGAACAAGCCGATCAAATCCAGCGTGCAACGCTCATGCGTGCGATTCGTGCTTTCAATGAAGCAGTCAATAACTACAAGGGGGGCTGGCAGCCTCAGCTTGCGCTTGAACTTGCGTTGATTGAAAGTGTGCGCGGTTCAGCCGAGGTGATCGAGGATGCGCCTGCTCCGATGGCAGCAGCTAGGAAATCTCCTGCACCCGTCGCGGCTGTGACTGAACCGGAAGTGCCGCCCACGCCCTTAGGAACGCCGCCCGCCGTCCCTGCCGCCGTGATCAACGAGCGGTGGGATCAAGTGCTGCAAGCGATGGGTAAAATCAGCCGCACGAGTCCTGAAGTCATGCGCTATTTCCGTGTGCAACGTGTCGATGGTAACATCGTGTTCATCTGCACCGATAATCAGGTCTACTTTGACCGTATTTATCCGTATCCTGAGAAGAAAAAGGTCGTTGAACAGGCGTTGAGCAACATGTTTAAAGTGCGCTTGCATGTGCAAGTGGTCAAAGTCAACGACATGAACACTCTAGGCGACGAGGTAACATCTGTTAACATTACCGATGATCCGCTGTTGGCAACCGGACGGGAGCTAGGCGCGGAAATTCGTCCAGTGAATAAGCGTTAAAGGAGTGAGGGACTAATGAAGAAACGTGGCGGTTTGCCGGGTGGTGGTATTCCCGGCGGTGGTAATCAACAGGCGATGATGCGTCAATTGCAGAAGATGCAAGAAGATATGGTGACGGCGCAGCAGGCGCTCGAAAATGAAACTGTCGAAGTATCGACGGGCGGCGGCTTGGTGACAGTGGTCATCAGCGGGCATCAGCGCGTCCAATCGATCACCGTAAAGGCAGAAGCGTTGGATACCAGCGACCCCGAATGGATCACCGACCTGCAAGACCTCCTCGTGATCGCCGTCAACGATGCGATTGAGAAGAGTCAGACGATGGCAGCGGCGCGTATGGAGTCGATCACGGGTGGGTTGGGCAATATTCCGGGATTAGGCGGTCTGCTCGGCTAATCTTGTGAGCAAAGCGATTCCAGAACCCGTCACCAAATTGATCGAAGCACTATCACGTTTGCCGGGCGTGGGACCTAAAACCGCGTCCCGGCTGACGTATTTTTTGCTGCGTTCGCCGGATGAGTTGTCGCTCTCGCTGGCAGATGCGCTCCGCGACCTTAAGGCGCTGACTCGTTTGTGTTCGGTCTGCTACAACATCACCACAACCGATCCGTGTGCCATTTGCGGCGATTCGCATCGAGATCAACACTTGATCGCGGTGGTCGAAGAACCGCTGGATGTGCTGGCAATCGAGCGCACGTCAAGCTATAACGGCGTGTATCATGTGCTGCATGGCGCGATCAATCCCGTTGGCGGCGTGGGTCCCGATGATCTGCGTATCCGCGAACTGATCGCCCGTGTGCATAATGGCGGCGTGTCGGAAGTCATCGTGGCTACGAATCCCGGTTATGAAGGCGATGCAACCGCTATGTATATTCGGGATCAACTGCTGCCAAAGGGGATTAAGATGACTCGCCTAGCGCGGGGTCTGCCTGTTGGCGGCGACATCGAGTACGCCGATTCGATCACGTTGATGCGGGCGCTGCAAGGGCGGAGCGAACTTTAGGGACGCTCACCCTATCTGTTGCTTCTTCTATAGGGACGCGATTTATCGCGTCCTTTTCTTGATATTGTTAGCGTGATTTTGATGTGCTGTTGTCTCCAAATTTTATTTGTGCAATTTTGCTCAAAACTCACCCTTCACACCCCTATAGTGCGGGGTATATAATCCCCGTCCGCTAGAGAGACATCCAGCGCCGCACCTTGAAAATGTTATATCCCAAATATCCCAACCGAGTTTGAAGAAAGTTTGAAATTGGGTTGTGGACGGGGTTGACAGGTTCAAGAGGGGTTGGTATCCTTCTGGAACGTCAGATGCGACGAGAGCATCAGCACCTTAACAACAGAACTGTGAAGACGAAGACAAAGAGCAAGGTCAACGACGGAGAGTTTGATCCTGGCTCAGGATGAACGCTGGCGGCGTGCTTAACACATGCAAGTCGAACGCTCGCAAGAGAGTGGCGCACGGGT
>JBBQRJ010000491.1:0-3944 GCA_038214955.1 Aggregatilineales bacterium
GATTGGCGTTCGCTGGCACATTACTTACAAGCCAATACTAACCAAGGCGATCTAGTGATTCAAGCCGCCGCCGATGAAGCGTTCACCTTCTATTTCCATGAGTACGGCGTCTCTGGTGATTTAATCTACTTACCGGCAAACCCGCGCCAGTCCAGCGGAGAAATTATAAGCGTGTTAAGCGAACAAACTACCGATCACCGTTCTGTATGGTATGTCGCTGACCCGCCAAATTGGTCAAACCGCAGCGTGCCGCTCGATTGGCTGAACGCCAATTTACAGCCCGTCCGTGAAACAAGTCTGCCCCGTTTGCCCATACATCAGTTCATGCGGTGGGATTTGGAGATGTGGACAGGCATCGAACTTGGCGTTTTCACCGACGAAACAGGCTTGCCGTTGATCGAACTTTACGACTACAGTGTTCACTACGATCCAAACGACCAGCTTACTGTGTGGCTTTATTGGCAGACGTTGGAAACTTCACCAGCACCGCTCAAAACGTTCGTGCATCTTATGGGTGACTCGCCGCAACCCGTCACCCAAGACGACCAGTTCCCCCAAAATGGGCGCATCAGCTCAAGTGATTGGCAAATGGGCATGATTTACCGTGATGTGTTTGTGTTGCCTTTAGCGGACATCAGCGCCGGGGAATATCGGCTACAAATCGGTTGGTACAATCCTGAAACGGGAGAGCGTTTACAGGTCAATCAGGGAGATAGCTTCATCATTGATACCATCTCGCTGCCTTGAGGAATATGCTGATAACCATGCCCCATCAACGTATTTTCTAACTTACTGCCTCACCCCAAAGCAAAGACGTTTTTATTTGCTCCCCTCTCCTTTTTCGGAGAGGGGTTGGGAGTGAGGCTAATTTCGGGGATGATAGCTTTACGCCATCTCGTCCAAACGCTTCTGCCACTTCTCCGATAAACGATTATAAATCGCCTCAGAAATCTTCCCTGCAACCAACTGCGCGTCTAACGAGTCGAGCAGTGTTTGAACTTCCTCTTTCGTCTGCGGGTTAGCGGTGGTAGCAGCCGCTGGAGCCGAAGTTGGAGCGACTGGCTGCTGCGGTTGAGCCTGAGGCATGGTCAATATGCTGCCAAGCTGTTGACCAACCCCTAACCCGATGCCCGCGCCCACGAGTGCGCCGCCCATGCCCTCGTTATTTGCCGCATCCGACGCAATACCGAAGCGGCGTTCGTTCGCATAGCGTTCATAGGCTTCTGCCGTAATGTAATTGCGAATCTCATCCAGCGTGACATCATCTTTCGCCTGAAATGGATTCGCCTCGAATGCCTTAATCCGCATCCCTAGCTGTGCAAATTTTTCGTTGAGTCGAGCAAGCATCGCCCCTTCCAGATCACCGAGCAGCTTGTTCGCGTCGGGGACGCTTGCCACAGTTGAACTGCTCAAAACAGTGCTAATTTCGCCCAATATCATCGCCTGAATACGGTCTTTGAGGTCGTTGAGGCGTAACTGCGGACGACCCACCGCATACTGTTTGACGATCCGCACGGGGTCTTCGACGCCAATGTCGATCACGCCAAACGTTTGCAGCAGCACAACCCCTAAACCGCGCCCCGGCGTTTCCACCACAATCGGCGGGTTCGTCCCCCATCCTACTTGCGGCAGGTCTTTCAAATTGACGAAGTACAGGTCAGCGGTGAACGGTGTGCGACCACTCGTCGCCAAACCAATCAATCCGGCGAGGATCGGGATATTCGCAGTGGACAGCGTGTGCCGACCCGGACCCAGCGCGTCTAAGACTTCGCCGCCGCGCACAAATACAGCGGCTTGGCTTTCGTTGACAATGACCTGTGACCCCATGCGCCAGTCGCCGCTGCCCTGCTGCGGTTCGCGGTACGCCAGTTCATCAGTCCCAACGTTGGTATGATCGATGACATCAATAATACGCGGCATTACGATGCTCCTTTACGCAGACAAGTCTTTGCTCAAATTAGTCAGTACATCTTCCCGAAGATCAAACGCACGATTCGCATCAATCGCCAAGGCATCTAACTCGATGATTGCCCCGTCAACGCCTTCTTTGGAATTAGCCGTTTCTAGGGCTGTCAGTCCCTCATCGAAGCGATCTGCATAGCGAATTTGCGCTTCATCAAAGCTGTACAGGCTTTCTAGCTCTTGTTCCCCAATCTTGATCGCTTCCATGAAACCGGAATATCCCGGTGCGGCGGCTTTCACGCGGTCATGATACGTTTGCATCTTGGTTTTGATGCTGGCGGTTTTGCTCATATAGCCCAATCCGCCGTTGTCGAGCAGTCGCTTTTCGATCTGCGCCAGCCGGTCAATACGTGTCTCGATCAGTTCCGCAATGTGATCGCGCAGCATTCGATCTGCCGTGCGCCGATGCCCCTTATCCAGATACCCGCGAAAGCCGGGGATGCGTTCTAACAGGCGTTCAAACGAGCCTCGCTGATTGATAATTTGCTGATACAAGTCGGACATAAACTTTGCACTCCTTTTTACACGACCCTATCTATTCTAGAACCATGTAGGGTTTTAGTGTCCCCCGATAATTAGGACAGGAAATACTCAGTCCCACAGTATTTACACGCCACCACGCCTTTACCCACCAGCTTGATCTCGCCGCCACAGTTTTTACACTTCTCCAACTCACGCAGGTTGCTAGCTTCAGCAGAATACAGAACGCCCTCATCCCAATTGATGTAACCGCTGAACACCTGCAAACCCACAAGCTGATGCACCATGTTCTTAACTTGGTCGGCGCTCACGTTCATCTCGATTGCCATATCTGGAACGGCGACCTGTCCGCGACTCTTGAGGATGTCCAGCAGTTGACGTTGTTTGTGCATCATCGACTCGGTTTGAGCTTCTTCTCCCCCTTTGAGGAACAAGTACAGTCCAAAGCCCACCAGCAGCGCCACCGGGATAAATGCTAACCCAGCGCCAACCAGCGCCCCACCCGACGACAAATCTTCACCCGAAACTTGAGAGGCTAGCCACAATCCAGCGATCAGCGCAATACCAATACCCGCGACAGTGAGAACGATGCCTGTTAAACGGCTGCTGTTCATGATTTATATCTCCTATCAACCGAATCCTGCGCGACCACCGCCGCCACCGCCACCACCGCCGCCGCCACCACCGCTGAAACTTCTGCCGCCGCCGCTCCAACTGCCGCTGCCACTAGAGGTTTGCTGCGGACGGCTCGTCATCACAGAGGACGCCGATTCCACCATCGACGTTAAGCCGGAAGAAATCGACTCCAACCCTTGCGAAAGACCGCCCGACATCTGGTCGAGCGAGAATGCCCCGCCCGCACTTGATATTTCACCGGGTAGATTGCTTCCTCCACCTAGCCCGCCAAGCCCACTTGAGCGATAGACGGGCGTACCGGGCATATAACCGCGACCCCAAGGTCCTCCCAGATAGGTCGGATAATACCAACCGGGAATCGTCGCAGCGGGCGATTTACTCAATCGTCGCACCCACTCTTTATCAATGCCAAACGCAACCGCATACGGCAAGTACACATCAAATCGCGCTGCCGCCTCATCAAGATTGCCATACTTTTCGATGTTCGACAGGTATTCGTAAAATGCCTTCCATTTGGCAGCTTCTTCCGCACCTTTGCGCGTCTTGGCGGGCATCGCCGTGCCAAACGTGAACGCCGCCGCCGCCGCAAAAAACAACGCCATCGGAATACAGAAGCCTAACTGCGTTAAATCCTCAAGAACAGGCATGAGGACGACAGCAAGGACAATCGTCAGGATGATCAACGCGATTCCGATAGCTGACCACATTGAGCGTGTGTTATTTGGCTTAGTGGTAAAAAACCCTTCAGTGACCAGTTCGTCATACAGATCGTTTTGAATTTGCGCGATAGTCGTATAGAAGGTGTTTTTTAGTGAATTCATTGACCTTTCCATAGATGCCCCGCTGAACAACTTCCCCATTAATCG
>JBBQRJ010000492.1:0-3924 GCA_038214955.1 Aggregatilineales bacterium
TCCCTTCCGGCTGTCGGAGCGCGAACAGGACATCCCCATTCTGCAAGCGGATGGGCAGTGGAACGGTGATTCCATGCTCATGAAGGTGAGCCATGATCCGCAGTTCCGCCTCGATCTCCTCTTCACGACGCTCGCCATGTCGATAAAGACAGAAAACCGCATGTTCCCCATCTGCCCAGACCTCATAAACGTCACGCATCGTTCCCTTGATAAGCTGACACCGAACGTTCGTCCACCCATAAAGAGTGCCGATCAAGTGCTGAAGCGCAGTCAAACTCACGATGGAGTAACGGATTGGCAGGCTGTATTCATCCACGGAAGGCTCACCTCTTTCGTATTCTTCCTCCATTCTACTCAATAGGAGATGTTTCATGCTCAACTGCAAGCGTCAGAATTTCCACCGTTCCAAACTGCCCAAACCTGGTGCAAACGGCTGCATTGTCGGACTAGAACGGAATGGCATTAACCCGCGCCGCAAGTGCATCGTCAGCCACTATCCCCTGTGTGACAGCGCCGACTACCGCAACAGCATCGGCATTCACATGGTTTGGGTGCGCTTCCTCGACAACAGCGAACTTGCGCGTTTTAGCGGTATCTGGTTTGAGGAGGTGCCATGACCACACTCACCCACCTCGATTGGCAGCCCGTCATCCTGCTCAAAGTTGTGCGACTGCCGTTCGCTGATCTAGGCGGGGTTTCTCTGAAACGCAGTTATGTTGCGCATGATGGGGAGCGCTTACTCGACGCCGATTGGACGCTCGAAGCGGCGGAACGCACAGAACCGTTCGTGTCTGCTACTGGCTGGACGATGCAATCAATGCCGACCGTTCCATTCCGTTTGCAAGGAAAGGGGGCGAAGCGAATCCCCGCCGGCACATGGGTGCTGCCTTACAAAGACAGCCTGTACATGCTCTACAGTTCTGCCAGCACTGCGCTCGCGCGTCTCCTCGACCAGATCAACCAGCATCCCGCCGATCCGAATACCATCACTACGCTTATTCATCTCACTGACTCTCTCTAATCAAAGGACAAGTTCATGACTCACGATCCGAAAGCTGCTGCCATGCAGCGGTATCATGACCATTTTGACGCGGCGCAGTACAACGCCATCGGTGAATTTCTCGCCTCCAACCTGAACGCCGACCGTGATGACCCTCGCGTTGTGGACATCCTGATCGCCGTACAGAATACGGCGTTTGGTCTCTGCAATCACCCGGATTTCGCCACGGCATGGCATCCGCTGGCGGTGCAGTGCGGGCAGAACTTCCTCTCGTTCCACACCGTCGATGCAATGCGCGACTTTCTGCGTCGATTCGCCCCGGATGATGTTCGCATCGACGACTTTGAGGCGACCGCAAAGGGAATGCTGCGCGCTTACAGCGGCTTGGACGATCTTAAAACGGCGACGGCACATGCCAACGGTGTGCATTCGTGGCAGGGACGGATGGCATATGAACTCCTCGCCGCCGTCGATTACCTGACCCAGACCGCCATCCAGATGCTCGCGCATGGCGACGAAAGCTATGCCCGCGAGAAGCTGCACAACGGCTTGAACCGCATCACGGGCGCGTTATATGAAGGCATTCGCCACAGTGAGCAACCCGCGCTTTATAACTTCAAAAGCACTTACTTACCCGATGAGCGTGATCGCTGACACATCCTCATATGCTGGCGTTTCTAGCCAGAATATACTCTTGCCGTGACCTGACCGTTCTTTAAGCGCATTGCAGTTCGAGGGGCATCTATCTGGCTCAGGCAGCCTGCAATTCGCCCTACGGTTGGGTGCCTATCCGCATCCCCTATCGCCCCTTGCTAACTGAACCGCCGTCGGTGTTGTCCCTCATTCATGCTCACCGTCTCTGCCGCGAGCTGCGCTGACCTGCCGAAACTAGCACACATTCCCCCTCGACACAGGATCACCACCCATCCGGTCATCTGCTGCTCGTCACGCCATGCTCTCCTCTTGCAGGGCGCTTTGCCCATCCGACCTGAAAGCGTGCCGATTGGTCGCTGACCATCCTAGCAGGCGTGCCGCCCGTCAAAATCCTGCGGATTTCGCTTGACCCGATTGCGTCTGGCTTGTGCCGCTTCGCTCACCGCAATCGGGTAGCGCCCGTTGGGTGACGGATCGGCTTCATCGCCTGCTTTTGTCCGGTCAGAAATCGGCACAGGGTCGATGGATAACGAAAGCGCCTTAGCGCAGAGGAGAAAATCTCATGGGAACTTCACTGAATGTGCAATTGACCGGGTACGTCGGCAGCGATCCGCAGGTGCGTCAGGTGGGTGAACAGAGCGTTGCGTCGTTCTCGGTGGCGGTCAGCCGCAAAAACCGCGCAGGCGAGAAACAGACGGTCTGGGTGCGTGTGAATTGCTGGAACAAGTTGTCCGACGTGGCGGCGCAGTACGTTCGCAAGGGGTCGCTGGTGCAGGTGATGGCAGAATGGCTGCGTCCGTCCGCATGGATCGATCAGGGCGGCACGCCACAACCGAGCCTCGATGTGGATGCCAACCGCCTCGTCCTGCTGGATCGCGCTGAGAACGGCGACAACGGTCAAAGCGAAGAGCCAAGCGATATTCCGTTCTAGGCGATAACGCCATCAGCTTTGTAAGGGTGGTGCAGCAGTGCATCGCCCTTTTTTCGTGTTCAGATTGCTGCTCACCATGCCTTTTAATGAATACAATAAGGGTGATAATCAAGTGAAACGAAGGGATACATTTATGGCTAATCGAGGCAATGCTGATGACTTCGATGGCTGGAACGGTGAAATCTGTACTGGGTGTGATTTGCCGTCTCATGTGAACGCTTTGAGCTTATGCGACGACTGCACAGCTAAACTTGAACGCGACCTCATCCGTTCTCGGGACTGGGATGCATCCGCGACGGCTTTTGATACGCCAGTTGAAGAATTGGAAAACCTGCGTCTGAGGATTATACGCGAGTATGGTACGGCGTATGAACTCATCGTTCCTCCAACTCATGCTGAAGTGAAGGTACAGAAGCAATTTCAGCGCATTATAACACCTCCCCTCAACCAAAATCTGCCGGATACAGTATCACGTGCATTAGACAGTTACACAGAAAATGATGTAGTGGACATGCTGGAACAGATATTGGCTTCAACGCCCCATTACACATGGCGGGAACTTCAAGAAGTTGCGGTCATCCTCCAGCACTATTTCCCTGATTTGAACCCAAAAGTCTTTGGTTATAAGAGTTTACGTCGGCTCATACAGGCACATCCCAAGAAATTTCAAACCCGGTGGGATAATCCGAAGAAAAAGCGCAGTGGACAGATATATATCCGCTTGACGAATGATCATACCCAGAAAATAGATCATTGATGGGGTTTCATTAATCGCGGCAGACAGGCGAGATGCCCACACTGACTTATCAGTCGCATGGATTTTGAAATGGTCTTCAAGATGCGTAATTACAACACCAATGACGAGCTTGATTTCGACTAGGCAAAATGCTCGTCGTTACGTAGGAGGCATGGCGAGTCTATGAAAATGCTGTCGGGTTTGGGGAGTCAGACGCAGTCGATGAGATCGATATGAGCCTTGCTGCAAGAGTGGAACGATAAAGCCTGAGGCTCTCGTACTTTTGCCGTATGTCATCATTTGTTACGAGTGCCTACCGTTGGCGCTGCCTCGCAGCAGCGCCGCATCGCTGCGCGATGCCGACCAACCCCGCCGCAATGCAACCGTCGTAGACGGGGCATTGTGGACTGCCGACAGTATGTTCAGCGTAGCTGAAATCATCGGCGGAGTTGGGCGCTAGGGAAAACCTAGCCACCTCATGCGCCGGTGGGGGCTAATGTGCGCCTCTACGTGGCGCACCCACGCCGCACCTGCGGGTGCTGCGTGGAACGTGGGCGGGTACAATCCCGCCCACCGGACGCACCCCTTCGGCGTGCGTCCAAA
>JBBQRJ010000493.1:0-3921 GCA_038214955.1 Aggregatilineales bacterium
CAGGGCAATGGTGCTGTACGTCCATGTTACAGAACCGCAAATAGCGCGAATGAATAAGCCAATGCACAGCAACACGAATGTGAATGCGCTTGACAGCGTTAGCCAAGCGATCACCGTGCCGACGAATGCGACCAGCATCAACCGGCGCATGACCTTGATAGAACCATCGTTGAAGCGGTTAAAGATCAACGGTCCAACAATCGCGCCCAAGCCGAATACGCTGTACATGATGCCTAGCCCGAACTGTCCCCCCTCGCCAAACACAAAAACCTGCGTCGCGTAGATTGCCAGCAGCGTATCTACATTGCCTAGACTGATGCCCGCTTTGCCGAGCAGCAGCATCGCCGTTTGAGGGTTACGGCGTAGATAGCGCACACCTTCTTGGAAACTGGTATCGTGTTGATGATCTTCATGCGGCTTTTCGATGGGGCGCGGCGACAGCGGCAAAATCAACCATGCGGCTAGCACAAACGAGAGGGCATCAAAGATTATGGCGATATTCGTGCCAAACAAGGTCGCAACCACGCCGCCGATCACCGCGCCAAGCGCCAGCATGGATGACCATGTGATGTTGACGAGTGTGTTAGCGGGGATCAGGTCTTGAGGATCAACCAAGCTGGGGATTAAGGCAGATTGCCCCGGCTCGAATACTGACGAGATTGTGAACTGCACTATTGTTAGCACGTAAATCAGCCACAACCATTCAGCACCCTGTATAGCGATTAGCAAGCCAGCAACGACAAACGCCCGTAAAACATTGCTCCAGATCAGCAGATGTTTACGATTGAAGCGATCTACCAGTACACCCGCAATCGGGCTGATCAGCATAGGCGGGACAACTCGCGCCAGCACAAACAGGCTGATCGCTACCCCTTCCCGACCTGGGCTGTATGCCGCCACGAGCGCGAACATGACGACGGTATTGAACCAGTCGCCCATCATGCTGATCACTTGTGAAAGCCAGAGTCTGGTAAAGCCGGGATTTTGTCGTAATAAGTCGAGATAGCGATTCATGAAAACTGTCCTTGCAGGCTGAAAGGGTTTCAGCATACCGCAAGGACAGCATAACGGGAACTGTCTACCCGTACAGGTTAGAAGCGATCATGCGGGGGCATAGGTGGGACGGGCGGGACAGGTGGCACAGGCGGTTCGGGTGCGTAGCCACCGCGCTTTGGCTTCTCGTCGTCGTCCGTGTCAATCTCGATGTGGATGCGGCGTCCCGATTCTGGCGCGTAGCTCGCGTGGTAGCGAATGAGATCAGACTCACGCTGGTAGGTTTCCTCGTTGGGCAGTGTCGCGCCTTCGAGATTTGCACCCGTCAGATTTGCGCCCGCGATTTGCGCTCCGGTGAAATCAGCATGTTCAAGATTCGCGTCCCGGAAATTCGCACCCGTCAAATTGCTTGCCACGAACCGAACATGAGCAGCATTGGCACTCCGCAAATTTGCGCCGCTGAAATTCGCCGCCTCAAAGTTGCCATGCTCAAGATTCGCGTCCCGTAACTGCGCCCCGCTGAAATTGCTACCGCGTGCCGTCACTTTGGACAGGTTCGCGTTTCTCAGGTTACGCCCGCTCATGTTTGCACCATCCAACTGAGCGCCTTCCAGATTGGCGTCACGGTAGTTTTCACCGCGTCCGTGCTGAACATCAACATCGATGTTCGACACCGCACGCTGAATTGTTTCCCGCGTAAGACGCATGATCTGATCTTGTATTTCGCGCCCGATGCCCCGGAAGTCGCCGCGCTCGACATTAAAATCCATTGGACGCGCATGATTTTCGCGCAGCAGCCCTTCCAAGTAAATCACCATCTGGCTAGAGGCAAGCTGCACCTGACTCATCATGTGCTGCTCTTCGGTCTTGTCATCCAATTCCAGCGTCAGCGTTTCGGTCACGTAAAAGTCTTCGGGGAATAACTCCGCGACTTTGCGCTGAATTCCGGTGTACTGCTTGACCACCATGCGCCCCGTCCCTTGATACACGTCCTGATGGATTGCCCGTTCCACTGACCGCTGGAGCGACTTCAATGCCTGTAGATACTGCTGAATTTTCTGTAGCTTCACTTCTTCCATGATTATTGTCTCCTTTTTGTGCGGGTTCGTCCCGCTTATTCACTGGTGGCTGGACAGGTGCATCATCCATTTCATCCTCAATCGCTTCGAGCGTCGCCGGCTTTAACATGCGCCTCAGCGTTTGTTTGGCGTGAAAGATGCGTGATTTAATCGTGCCGATGCTCACATTCATCACGTCGGCAATTTCTGCATACGATAGTTCTTCTTCTGCGTACAGAATCAACGCCTGACGTTGAAGTTCCGGCAAACGTTCGATAGCGTCGGAGACTTCAAGATGAAGCAGCAGCCAATGGGATACTTCTTCTGGCATGGGAACCCGCTCATCTGCCAGTTGGAACGATACACGCACATTAAAGCTGTCGTCTTCATCGGCATCGATAGACACTTCTTCATAGCGTCCCTGCTTACGCAAAATATCGTAGCAGCGATTGCGGGCAATGCGAAACACGTATGGACGGAGTTTTTCAGGCGGGTCAATCTTCACGAGGTTGACGTATAACGATGTGAGTGTATCTTGCACTACGTCTTCCGCTTCGTACCCGTCCCCGATCAACCGCCGAACGAAACGCGCCAACCCCGGCTCTAAGGCGGTGTACAACGCCTCGAATGCATCATAATCTCCATCTTGAGCCAGTTTCAGCAGTTCGGCTTCCGTCACGTTTATCACTCCCCTGTCTACAAGTGAATACGGAGGGGGGTATCAATGTGTTCAAAACTCGCGTTAAGTAGAGTTAAAAGGGTAAAGTTGAAAGTAAAAGCGAGTTTGTTAAATCATACGTTCTCGCTATCTTGTTTAACGATTACACGCGATTTGTTTTGTTCTTCACTTTCAACTTTCGACTTTTAACTTTTAACTTCTTTTACCTTCCAAATTTGCCCATTTTGAGGTAGAGTTATAGAACATATGGTAGAAAAAACGAACCTCAAACCTGTACAATTGGCGCTGGTTGAACACCCGATCCATGGGTCGGTGTTCCTCGAAGGCGCTGCGGGCAGCGGTAAAACCACCGTCGCCATTCACCGTCTGCTGTACCTACTTGAGTCGGGCGTTCCGGCAAACGAAATCCTTGTCATCGTGCCGCAGCGTGCATTGGAATATCCTTATGTAGATGCGCTGCGGGCTGCTGACCTTCCTCCCGGCGGTCAGGTCACGGTGACAACGATGAGCGCACTTGCCATCGAGACGGTGCAGTTATTCTGGGCGCTTGCCGCGCCGAAAATGGGATTTGCGCCGGACAAACAGCCGACGATTCTCACGCTGGAAACCGCGCAGTACATCATGTCGCGCATCGTTGACCCGCTGATTCTTGAGCATGGTTACTTCGATGCCATCACCATTGACCGCAATCGGCTGTACAGTCAAATCCTCGACAACCTGAACAAAGCAGCGGTTGGCGGATTCCCGTACACGGAGATCGCACAGCGGCTCAAAGAGGCTTGGCTAGGCGAAAGCGCCCAACAGAAAACCTTTGATCAAGTGCAGGAATGCGCCGACCTATTCCGCCGCTACTGCATTGATCACAGTTTGATGGATTTCTCACTGCAAATCGAGTCGTTTTGCCAGTTGTGGGATGAGCCGCAAGTCCGCGAATACCTGTTCACCCGCTACGCCCATTTGATCATCGACAACACAGAAGAAGAAAACCCAGCATTAATCGATATTCTGGTCGATTGGCTGCCTGACGCCGATTCCGCGCTCGTGATTCACGACACGAACGGCGGTTTTCGCAGTTTCTTAGGCGCTGATCCGGTCTATGCATTCGACAACTTCTCCAAATCGTGCGATGAAGCGGCGAAATTTGAGGAATCATTCGTCAATACGCCCAAACTAGAGGCATTAGTCAACGAG
>JBBQRJ010000494.1:0-3919 GCA_038214955.1 Aggregatilineales bacterium
TCTAAACCGTCCTGCACATCAATGATGATCAATGCCGTTTTGTCAGTAATCAGGCTCATGAATGACTCCAATCAATACGGATAGAGTGGCGGAGGATCGTCCTGTGTTAGTTCGATCCATGCGCGTTGCCCGCTTTATCGACTTGACCCCGATGCACTTCTGTAGCGAACAAAATTGCGTCCTCTATCGTCGGCATGATTTGTTCCTTTCACTTTGATACAACATCCCATTTTGATTATACCGCTTGACCGCGCAGACGATCCGGTCTATTATATGTGTAATGACTAATATATTGATACGTGGTATCAACATGCAGCAAACCTACAAAATCAACGGCATGGACTGTCTGAACTGCGCCCAAACGGTTGAAAAGGGCGTGAGCAGTTTAGAGGGTGTGTCGCATGTAATTGTCGATTTCCCGACGGCGACTCTCAAATTTCAGGGTGACGTGGCGGCGGACGCATTACGGGATCGGGTCGCGGCTTTGGGATATAAGCTGGAAATCCCAAATGGTGAGCGTTTTATCCCAACCTCTGGCGGTGTGATCGGGTTTGCGCGATTTTTGCTCAAGGGCGAAACGAGTCGCTTTGCGCTGGCGGGCGGCGTGTTCCTGTTGATCGGCGTGCTGCTGTCACTGTCAAGCGTCGATGAACGCATCACGAGCGGGCTTTTTCTGGTGGCAACCGCCATCGCACTGCTGCCGCTGGCACGTTCGGGCATCAATAACCTGATCATCAACCGCGATTTCAATATCAATATGCTGATGACGATTGCGGCAGTCGGCGCGGCAGTGATTGGAGAGACGGCAGAGGCGGCAACCGTCGTGTTTCTGTTCACCATCGGCGAGTCGTTGGAAGGCTACACTACCGAACGCGCCCGCGAAAGTATCCGCTCGTTGATGACGCTCATCCCTCCCACCGCGATTCGCTTGCAGAGTGGGCGGCAGGAAGTGATCCCTGTCGATCAATTGAACGTAGGCGATACGATCTTGATTAACGCGGGTGAACGCTTACCCATGGACGGCGTGATCCTCGCGGGGGAATCGAGCATCAATCAAGCCCCCGTCACAGGAGAAAGCGTGCCTGTTTACAAAACGGTCAACGCAGACGTGTACGCCGGAACGATCAACGGGAGCGGGGCGTTGGATGTGCGGGTAACACGGTTGGCGGCGGATAACACGATTGCGCGGATTGTCCGCATGGTCGAAGAAGCACAGAGCGTCCGTGCGCCGAGTCAAACGATGGTAGATCGCTTTGCCCGCGTGTATACCCCTGCTATCGTGGTGATCGCCGCGCTGGTCGCCACGATCCCGCCACTTTTGCTCAATGCGCCGTTTCTTGATCTGCCCGATGGCACACAGGGTTGGCTGTATCGTGCGCTGTCGCTGCTGGTGATCGCTTGCCCATGTGCGTTGGTGATCAGCACGCCTGTGACGGTCATTGCGGCGATCACGGCAGCGGCGCGGCGCGGTGTGTTAATCAAGGGTGGGGCGTATCTGGAACTTTTAGGCTCGGTCAAGGCAGTCGCCTTCGACAAAACGGGGACGCTCACACGCGGTCAGCCGATGGTTACGGCGGCGCGTTCTGCCGAATGCGTGACGGGTGAAGACTGCGCCCTGTGTGAGGATGTGCTGGCGGTGGCAAATGCTGTCGAGACACGCAGCGCCCACCCCCTAGCGCGTGCAGTTGTAGATGAGGCGGCGCGGCGCGGGGTAGAGTCGAACTATGCACCCGCCGAAGGGGTTGAAATGTTGGCGGGGCGGGGCGTGCAGGGTCGAGTCGGCGGCAAGCTGATCACGGTAGGCAGTCACGCACTGTTTGACGCGCACTACCCGCACAGCGCGGCATTTTGCGAACAGGTGACAGCCGCCGAGTCACATGGGCAAACGACCATGCTGGTTGCCGAGGAAGATCAGGTGCGCGGCTACATCAGTGTAGAGGACAGCTTACGCCCTGAAAGCATCGCTGTGATCCGTGATTTACGAGAGATGGGTCAGCACACGGTCATGTTGACGGGGGATAACGCGGCAGTTGCCCGCGCTGTAAGCGAGAAACTTGGCGTCGATGATGTGCGTGCCGATTTGCTGCCCGAAGATAAAGTGTCGGCGGTTGAAAACCTGCTCAAGCGTTTCGGGACGGTGGTCATGATCGGGGATGGAATCAACGATACGCCAGCGTTGGCGCGGGCATCGGTGGGTGTGGCGATGGGCGGCGCGGGCAGCGCACAGGCGCTCGAAACGGCGGACGTTGCGCTGATGGGCGATGACCTGAGCGGACTCCCATTCGTGATCCGTCTGGCACGGTTCGCCCGCCGTTTGATCCTCCAGAACATTGTCGCCAGTTTCGCGTTGAAGGCGGTGTTTGTGGTGCTGGCGCTGTTCGGCGCTACGTCGCTGTGGGTGGCGATTTTAGCAGATGTCGGGATGCTGCTCATTGTCACCCTGAACGGAATGCGCCCGCTTCGCTATAAAGCGTCGGGATCGCATACACGGGTCTAGTCAGGGCAACGTTAGAGAGGTAGACTATCTCGGTGTTCTGCGATGGTCTACCTAATTGGAATTCCACATGGATCGAATTGCAACCGCCAGCAACCTGCTGATCGAAGCGCAGCCGGAAGGCTGGCGTTTACTGTTAAATGGAAATGGAGATCGAACGCTGCTGGAAGCCAAACGCGGCGAACCGATCCGTTATACAGAGTTATTTGGCACGCGGCGTAAGCTCCCTATGAACGGTCAGCTTCCGCTGGAAGAAGTGGAGCGCGTTGTCCTCGGTTGGTCGCCTAAAGATGAGGCGTGGCATTTGGGGTTGGTGCTTCACGGGTCGCTCGTCGATTCACGCGGCAGCCGCTGGTGTGAACTAGCGCACTGGATAGACCCGGATCGCACGGCTTACGAGCGAATCGCCGTCGCAGCGGGCGAATCACTTGCCGCGCAAATTGCCCGCCCGTTTGTTTTGATCCCGCCGATTGTCCAAGCGCCGCCACCCCCGCCACCTCTGCCGCCTCTGCCGCTGCAATTTGACCTATGGACGTTCGAGCAAAGCGGTGAAGGACGGTACGAATTTGTGCGTTCGCCAAAATGGGCGCGGAGTAACATTCTGCGTGCGCTGTGGTATGCGCTTGGTGTGGCGGCGTTTCTCATCCTCTCGGTGACGAGCCTCACCAGCAGAATTGCCTTCCCGCGCCCTGAACTGCTTGTGCCAGCGGGATTTGTGTGTGCGTTCGTGCTGTTGATCGGCGCGGTGGCGTTGTTCGTCCGCACGTTTACCCGCCCCAACCGCATCGTGATCGCGCCGGACGCGATTCGCTGGCAGCGCGGCGCGGCGGTTCGCAAGTCGATGCCCTTGTCGGATGTGCAAAGTGTGTATGCATCGCATGTGACCAGCAAGGCAAAGCGCCTCTCGCGCAAGGATGTAGAAAACGGGGTACAGGCGCAGCGGACAGTCCATTACGGCGAATTGAACATCGAACTGCGTAACGGTCAATTTCAGCCTGTCGTGACTCATGGTCTTATTGAAGATCGTATTCCAGCGAGTGATGATCCGCTTGATGTCGAGAATGTGACTCCGCTGACGCCGTATAACTGCCACACGCCCCTGCAAGCGGCGGGTTTGATGCTTGGAGAGCGTTTGCGCGTCCCCGTTTTCTTTGATCGCCGCGTGCGTTGAAAGAAGCGGTTAGCGGTTAGCGGTTAGCCAAACGCCAATTGCTAACTCATATTACGCAGGGTGTCAGTTTGACCCCCACCCCGCTCGCTGCGCTCGCCTCCCTCCCCCGAATTCAGGGGAGGGCGCCAACAGGAGTCTGATAGCTCCCCTCCTCTAATTCGGGGTGGGGTCGGGGGTGGGGGTGGGGTCAGAAATAACGATCTGCGTAAGGTGAAATATTAAGTTATGAGGAAAATAATTAAGTTTTGTGAATT
>JBBQRJ010000495.1:0-3918 GCA_038214955.1 Aggregatilineales bacterium
GAACGAGTCGACGGTGGAACACACGCTGAGCAGGAAGGCGAGTGCTTGCATGGTGATCACCGACACGACGGGACCCCGACCCAACGCCAGCAGCACATCCTGACTGACGAGCGTCTGCATGAGCGCCGCCAGCAGCGAACCGATGATCAGATAGCGCCCCATCTCGAAAAATTCATCCCCTGCCATGACCAGCGCATCACGCAAGCCGATCAATACAGATTTGCGCTTTGTTTTGGCGTACAGCGGGATCACATCGCCTGAACCGCCCATCACAGGGGCAAGCGAAGTCGCCTGTAACACGTCTTGCGGGCGGGCGGCGACGGCAAACACCAAGCCGATGGCAAACGCAACCGCCGCCGTGATCACAAAGCGGGCGATCAAGATATTGCCGAAGCCAAACGCTACATAGGTACTGACCAGCACAACGGGGTTGATCACGGGGGCGGCGAGTAAAAACGTCACGCCGACGGACATGGGCAGCCCTTTGGTGTAGAGTCGCCTCACGACAGGCACGACTCCGCATTCGCATACGGGGAAGGCGAAACCCATAAACGTTCCGGCGATGGTCGCCAGCACAGGGTTACGCGGCGTCCATCGGGCGATGTCGTCCGCGCTGACAAACGATTCAATCAAACCGGAAACCAGCGTCCCCAACAGCAAGAACGGCACGGCTTCGATGAAGATGCCCAGAAAACGGGTCGCAAAGATGCTGATGACCGTGCCAACATCTTCACCTGTGCCAAGTATCGCCGCCAGCACGATCACGCTGAGTGCAATGACGAGGACGATCAGGGCTAAACGTCGCAGCTCAAATTTCGATTCGCTTCCCAAATTACGCCTCATTTGCTCATCGACACGCCCTATTGTAGCAAATTTGCGCGGCTTGTGATGTTATACGGAAACGACTTTGCCTATTACGTCACCGCTTTTGTGAAGCAGCACAAACTTGGTTATGTAACTCACCTTACGCAGATCGTTATTTCTGACCCCACCCCCGACCCCTCCCCGAAATCGAGGAGGGGAGCAAGCAGACTCCTGTTTGCGCCCTCCCCTGAATTCGGGGGAGGGAGGCGAGCGCAGCGAGCGGGGTGGGGGTCAAACTGACACCCTGCGTAAGGTGAGTTATGTAACCACCGCCGAAACAGGTTATATCCTCGCTGTTGATCCTGAACGAGATACCGTTCGCGCTCCCGATGTAGGTTTCGTGGCGAAAGATCGACTACCGCAAGGTTTACCCGAAAAAGGATATGTTCCCGTCGCGCCTGATCTAGCGATTGAAATCGTCTCGCCAAGCGAGTCGGCGGACGACATCGAGGAGAAAATTCAGAATTATTTACAGGCGGGTACGCGCTTGATTCTGTATTTCTACCCCAAAACGCGCACCCTGCATGTGATCACGGCGTCTGGCACGATTCGCCTGAATGAAAACGATACGCTTGACGGCGGTGATGTGCTGCCCGGTTTCAGCCTACCGCTCAAACTTCTGTTCGAGCAGCCTTAGTCCGCCATTGGACGTTCGCGCTCGTGCATTTCCATCAACACGAGTTCACGGCGCAAGGTTTTACCCACCGCCGATTTCGGTAGTTCCTTGATGAACGAAAAGCGGCGCGGCACTTCGTAAGGCGCGAGTCGTTTCTCGCAGTGCTTGATCAATTCTTCGGTGCTGACGGTCAACCCTTCTTTGAGGACAATCCACGCTTTGAGCGTCTCTTGACCCGCTTTGCTTTCATGTTCTACAGCAGCGACACCCACTTCTAACACGGCGGGATGTTCTTTGATCGCTTTTTCAACGGCGTTCGGGTAGACGTTGAAGCCACCGATCAGCGCCATGTCTTTTTTGCGATCCACGATGGTGAAATAACCGTCCGCATCCATGAAGCCGATGTCCCCCGTATAGACCCACGTTTTGCCGCCGTGTTCACGCAGCGTATTGGCGGTTTCCGTCGGCATTTTGTAATAGCCGCTCATGATGTTGGGTCCCCGCATGATGATTTCACCAATTTCACCGACGGGCATTTCGGTCATGCCGTCGTCTAAGCTGACGATCTTCGATTCGATGTCCGGTAGGGGCATTCCGACGGTGCCTATTTTGTTCGTGCCGATGATCGGGTTGTTGTGCGTTGCAGTGGGCATTTCGCTCATGCCATAGCCTTCATAGAGCAGTTTCGCGCCCGCCGACTCAAATTCGCGTTTGGTCGCTGGTGGCAGAGGAGCCGCGCCGCTCTGTGCGATCCACACGCTGTTGAAACGTACCTCGCCCGATTTGACTCGCGGGTGATTGTTGACCGCGTTGAACAGCGCCGGAACACCTAAAAATACGTTCGGCTTATAGTGCTGGATGATCTCGACCACGTTATCAATATCGCGGGCATTCGGCACAAGCACGATCCGCGCTCCGGTAGACATGGCTTGCGAAAGCATCACCAGCAAGCCGAATACATGGAACAATGGGAGCGCCCCCAAATAAGCAAAATCAGCGCGATCTTTGCCCGCTAGTTCGCCTTCGGTGACGCTCGTCCATTCCTTCGCCTGTAAGGTGTTCGCCACGAGTGCCTGATGCGTTGCCATTGCGCCTTTTGAGACGCCGGTTGTGCCGCCTGTGTATTGGAACAGCGCCAGATCGCTCCCTTTTACAACAACGTCGGGCTTTCGCCCCGCGTACTGCTTGAGCAAATCGAGCAACCAGTGATCGCCGGACGCGAGTCCGTCAAGCCGATGACCGCCTTTCTTCTCTTTTGCCAGCGTGAACATCAAGCGGGCGGGCGGGGCGAGAGTGTCTTTTACGTTGGTGGCGATCACCGTTTTGAGTTGGGTTTTCGGCTGAAGTTCTTTGATCACCGGGTAGAACAACGTCAGCGTGATCACGATTTTGGCGTCACAGTCGTTGATCTGGAATGCCATTTTGTCGGGCGGGTAAGTGGGGTTAGTCGCCGCGACGATGCCGCCCGCTTTCAAGATGGCGTAATAGCTGATCGCAAATTGCGCGACGTTCGGCAGCACCAGCGCGACGGTTTCGCCTTTCTTCAACCCTAAGCTGATCAGGGCGGCGGCGAGCGCGTCCGACTGCGAGTCCAATTCGCCATAGGTCAGCGTGGCGGGGACGTGTCCAAGCACGGGCAGTTTGGAGTCGGTGATCAACGCGGGGCGCTGAGGGTTTTTCTGGGCGGCATCCTGTAAAAATTTTTGCAGGGGGACATCGGGGTAGGGTTCAAGCGTGTGACGCACACCGGGATCATAATGTTTTAACCAGGGTTTTTCGTCGTAAATGCTCATGATTTTTCCTTTTCGCACAAAATCTTATTTATGGTTGTAGTTATTTACTCACCTTACGCAGGGTGTCAGTTTGACCCCCACCCCGCTCGCTACGCTCGCCTCCCTCCCCCGAATTCAGGGGAGGGCGCAAACAGGAGTCTGCTTGCTCCCCTCCTCGAATTCGGGGAGGGGTCGGGGGTGGGGTCAGAAATAACGATCCGCGTAAGGTGAGTTAGGAATTCGTTCTTTATAAACCACTTGGCTGACGCCGGGAATGCGTGTTCCCGGCGTTGCCCCTTCTTCCAGTTTGTTAATCAGCGGCAGTACATCTTTGTCAATGCGCCGATACTTCTTGCGAAGTCGTTCAATATCTTTCTCGAACCGAATGGTTTGAATAACTTGAACAACAGGGTCATTCATCGGCATTTTCTGCCGCTCGCCGCTTAATATCGTCAACCGACTTTACACGCCCAGCCAACATGTCCATCCATGCTTCACGAAATAGTTCAGCCGGATCAACATCCTCGTTTTCGTCCTCGTCATCCTCATCAATGAGCGCGAGAATATAGGCTTCTGCACTGTCGAATCCCCGTTCATGCGCCAGCGTTTCAATGCGGGCAAAATGTGGATTTTGTGTATTCAACAAGGTCATGGCAAGTCTCCTAT
>JBBQRJ010000496.1:0-3916 GCA_038214955.1 Aggregatilineales bacterium
TTCATTTGATCTGCCTACAGACGAACACGATGAACTGAAAGCAATGGCACATCTCTTTGAGGACACCCTTTGGACGATTGCCCGCGAACAAATGCCGAAGGCGATACAAGAGCAAATGTCCGTATTAATGACCAAAAACACTCTGGGTACGATCATCGACGCCGAATATGTGGAACTGGTGGAACGTGGAAATCGCCTCACACTCCGTAAAGCCCATGCCATGAAGTATCTGACCCAAAGAGGTTACTCGATCACTTTGGACGATCTAACGCCAGCAGCGAATGAGTGAACTGTCGTGGGAAGAAACGTCCCGGCGCGTGCATACGCACGCGGGATTCCAATGCGAATACTGCCAAACATCACAGCACATCACCGGGCAGGCAATGCATGTCGATCACATTTACCCTAATGGGGGTGATGACCTCAGCAACCTATGTCTAGCCTGTGGGAACTACAATTTGAGCAAGGGGCGTGCCACTTCGGCTGTCGATCTCGAAACGAATGAGCGAGTCTCTCTATTCAATCCGCGAACCCAAACATGGTCAGAACATTTCGAATGGATGCCAGATGGGACAGTGCTTCGGGGGCTAACAGCGGTTGGGAGAGCGACCATTGAACGACTCAGGATCAATCAAGATCGCGTCGTTGATGGACCGCTGGCTCAGAGATATTCACGAAATCCTCCAGTCCCCAATACTGTTTGGCATCGCGGAAGTTGAACTCGATCTGGAAACGCGGGCTGTAATAATCGACCAGTTGCACAGCAGACAGGCTCAAGTCGGTGCTGAAGAGCAGGACATGCGCCCGTTTGCCGGTCTTACGGTGCGTTTTGACCAGCACAACGGTCCACAACAGGCTGCCCCAATCCAACCCGCTGCTAAACCACCGCTGGAGGGTTCGGTAGCTGCCCCCATGCTCCGCCCACCGAGAAAGCCCTAACATCGGTCACCCGTCGGTTCATGCTCAACAGCGCCAGCACAATCACCTGCAAATGGTGCAGACTCGTTCGTGAAAGCAATGGGGTTAAACAGGCGGTCAATGCTATAGTCTCGCTCATGGGTTTTCGGGTTCTGTGTTTTTGTGAGAAATCTCACTTTACCCGAAAACCCTACTTTTTCTCCCACCATTTTTGGCGAAGGTATTGCTTTTAACTTTTAACTGTTCTTCCCTTTTTTGCCAGCAGCCCGCGATACAGCCCGTCCAAATCCTTGACCAGTCGGTCAATGCTATAGCGATCTAGCATCAGGGATTGGGCGCGGCGCGTATCCGGCGGGTCGGTGATTGTCTTGGTGATCGCGTCTGCCAGCGCATCGGCATCGTCGGAAGGGACGAGCATTCCCAGTGCGCCGCGATCCAGCAGATCGGGCAAGCCGCCCACCGCCGTCGTGACCACCGGACAGCGTGCCGACAGTGCCTCGATCACAGAGACAGGCGTCCCCTCATTGCGACTGCTGATCACCAGCGCGTCAAGGTCACTGTATACAGGCGCAACATCTCGCACCCAACCCGTGAAGGTCACACAGCCGCGCAAACCAAGCCGTTCGACTTCGGCTTCAATTTCGCCGCGCAGTTCACCATCCCCGACAATCACAAAGCAGGTGTTGGGGATAGTCTCTTTCACTTTGAGCGCGGCTTGCAAAAGTAGTTGGTGATTCTTGATCGGCACAATGCGCCCGACAATCCCCACGAGCGGCACATCAGCGGGGATGTTAAACGCTCGTCGGAAATCGCCGGACTTGCGCGGCACACGGGCGAAGGCTTCTAAGTCTAAACCGAGCGGTAACACTGTGATCCGCCCTTTGCGCGTGATGCGATACTCATCCGTCAATTCGCGGCGTAGACCTTCGGTGAGTGTGATCACCGTGTCAGACATTCGCGCCGTGAGTCGCTCTAGCATGATGAATACGCGAGTCGTGAATGGGCTGAAATAGCCTTTGAACACATGCCCATGAAACGTGTGGACGATCACCGGGACGCCCGCCAACCATGCGGCGACGCGCCCGACAAATCCCGCTTTTGCCGTGTGGGTGTGGACAACATCGGGCTTGAGGTCACGCATGAGGCGGTAAAGCTGGTAAATCGTGTGGAGATCGTAAACCGGATTGAGCGAACGCCCCAACTCCGGGATGATCAGCGGCTTGACGCCGCGCATCTCCGCAAAATACTGCATATCGCCCTCGTTGGCTTCAATATTGCCACACACGAGGATGCTTTCGTAATCGGGGGCGCTCAGTTTCTCACTCAGTAGCGTGACATGGATTGAGGGACCCCCGATGTTCAGACGGGCGATGATACGCATAATGCGGATCGGTTGGCTCATGGTTTGATTAGAATGGCAGCATCTATATAGAGGCGATGCCACCATTCTAACGTAAGTAAACTCCAAAGTCTTGCGCCGTGATCGCGCTGACCGCTTGCGTGTTCTTCAATCATGCGCGTCAATTCCGCCGTATCGAACAACCCACGATTGCGCGTATGGGCATCCAAAAGCAGATCGCGCACGAGGCGAATATCCTTACGCAACCACGCGCCAAGCGGCACGCCGAACCCGTGTTTCTGGCGGTGAATGATGTCGGCGGGCAGGAGGTCAGACGCGACTTTCTTGAGCAGATACTTGGTTGTGCTGCCTTTGAGTTTGAGGTTATCGGGGATTGTCGCCGCCATTTCGACCAACCAGTGATCGAGGAACGGGGCGCGGGTTTCCAGCGACACCGCCATGCTAGAGCGATCCGTTTTGATGAGCAGATCATCGGGTAGGTAGGTCATCATATTGACGCGCAGCAGATCAGCCAGTTCAATCCGCTGACCGAACCGATGCATAAAATCTTTACCGGAATCGTCAGAATGACCGTTCGCAAACGTCAGCGCGTTGATCTGGTCACGGTTGAACAGGCGAATCCAGTCAAAGTAGGCTAAGGCGGGAGGCAAAGATGCGCCGCGTGCAAACCGCCCCGCCCGCTTGACCGTATTGTAATAACCCGTGCCTTCGGGCAAACGTCGAATGGCGGCGGCAACACTCGCCCACATGGAACGGGGGAGCGCCGCCATGCGCTGAACCAATGCGTGCGCGTAAAAACGTTCGTATCCGGCGAACAATTCATCTCCGCCGTCCCCCGTGAGCGCCACAGTCACCTGTTGGCGTGTCAATTGGCTGACCAGATACGTCGGGATGGCGCTGCTATCTGCAAACGGTTGATCGTGATGCCACACCAACAGCGGCGCGAGATCGAACGCTTGCGGGTTGACCGTGAACGCCGTGTGTTCTGTGCCTAACAGGGTGGCGACCTGTCGGGCATAACTCGTTTCGTCAAAGCTGTCATCGCCCGCGAAACCGATGCTGAATGTTCTGATGGTGCTGTTGACGTGCCGCCGCATGAGCGCCACGATCAAACTGCTGTCCAAGCCGCCGCTCAAGAATGCGCCGAGCGGTACATCACTGATCAACGCCTGTTTGACCGCCTCGCCTATCGCTTCGGATAATTCCTCGCCCTTGCGTTCCTCAAAATCTGGCGTAATGGGGATAGCGCGGGCGGGATGCGGCGGAGTCCAATACTGCTGCGGCTTGACCTCGCTCCCGTCAATAATGATCGCGTGTCCGGGCAGCAGCGCCTTGATCCCCTTGAACGCCGTGAGCGGCGCGGGGATGTAGCCATAGCCCATGTACAGCGCCAGCAGATGTGAATCGAATGCCGACTCACGCGGGACGGCGGGATGTGCCAACAGCGCCTTGATCTCGCTGGCAAACACGAGAATGCGCTCATCGTGGTAGTAGTAAAGCGGCTTTTCGCCCATGCGATCCCGCGCCAGCATTAAACGACGCTGAGTCGAGTCCCACAGCGCAAACGCGAACATGCCGCGCAGCGATTGAAGCATAGACAGTCCGTCACGGCGATAGAGTTTGAGCAGCGTTTCGGTA
>JBBQRJ010000497.1:0-3915 GCA_038214955.1 Aggregatilineales bacterium
TCTAACGCGCTGGCAATTGCCAAGCGACTCGGCTTGAATCAGGACATCATTGAGGAAGCGCGGGGCATGGTCGCCATTGATGACCTGATCGCAGATGACTTGCTCGATGAAATCCACCGCACCCGCGAGGACATCCGACGCCAGCAGGAACAGATCACCGAAGCCCGCGAAGCGATTGAATCCGAACACGCCGAATTGACGGTTCGCTTAGGCGCGGCAGAGGACGAACGGCGTAACATCATCGCCGCCGCCCGCCGCAGTATGCAGCACGAAATGGACGAGTTCCGCAAAGAGATTCGCCGCCTTCGCAGTGATATGCGCGATGCATCACTCCCGCTAGAAAAACTGCGCGAAATTCAACAGGCAACCGACTCGCTGGATAAAGCGGTCAATCAGCCGGTGGTCACATCGCCAAGCGTGCCGCAAACCGACATCACATGGATTCCACGTTTAGGCGATGCCGTCTGGTTGGATGCCCTCAAAGCCGAAGGCACGGTGATCGAACTGGACAAAGAAGACGCCGTGTTGCAAATCGGTTCGCTGAAAGTACGCTCTAAACTCGGTGATCTCAAGAAGCCGACTCGCAGCGAGAAAAAGACGCTCAAGAAGAAATATGCATCCAATTACGAACCCTCGCAGGATGTGATCGTGCCGCGTGGTGTATCGCCGGGGATGGAACTTGATTTGCGTGGGACGCGGGTCGAAGATGCTCTCGCCAAACTGGATACTTACATCGATGCGGCGTACCTGTCGGGGATTCCGTTCGGGCGCATCATTCACGGCAAAGGCACAGGCGCACTCCGCAAAGCCGTTCAGGAACGGGTAGGCGAACACCCGTTGATCTCGAAGGTTGTTCCCGCGCCGCCTAAAGAAGGCGGCGAAGGCGTGACGATCATCTACATGGTGCCGACAAATTAAATCTACGTAACCTGAGTTTCGGATAGACCCCACCCCCGACCCCTCCCCGAATTCAGGGAGGGGAGTCAGCAAAAGCGTCGTTTACATTAGAGGATGAGCCGGAAATAGACACTGACGGAGCGCGTTTGAGCCTCCTTTAGGAGGCTTTCTACCCCTTGCCGCAGGCTTGAGCCTCCGGCAAATCGCTTCACTTGCTGCATATGGGACTGAGTGTCTTTACAATCCCGGCGGAAAAACTTCAACGTAGTACGAGGTATTGTCGCCTTCGGCAATCCACCCGATCATGTCGTTGTAGTCGATGCGATACCACGCATAACGTTCGCTGCATATGGGTCCTTCTAGCACAAAAAAGACCTCGTTGCTTGCGATTTGGGCAATGCGATCATTGTCCGTGCCGGGCTGTGAACGCATATTCACCGGACGCGGGTCTTCTGTCGCTACCCGCGCCCGCTCATGCACGATCAAGCGGGTATGCGGCGCATTCGGACAAGTGGGTTCGGGTGTTCCTGTTTGGCTCTGAACCACCACCACCGCCGCCAGCGCGAACATGATGATACCTAGCATCAAAATGCCACGTTTCACCGTTTGCACCATTATCACCGTTGCAGACCCCAGAGCATCACGCACGCCCCACCACGCGATCACCCCGAATGCAATTGCATACACCAGCAAATAGGGGATGTATCCCGGCGCATAGTGAATGGCTACCCATACCCCCCACAGCGTGTAAAGCGACAGCAGCACTTCCCACATGAAACTTTTGTTGACCAAACGCGCATAATGCTTATGCGCTGGATTGTTAGATTTCATCGAGGCGAATTTTGGCGTCCGCTTAAATTCTTCCCGTTGATTCAACAGCCCGCTCATCACGGCGCGGGTGTTCGTCCATGACATACCGGTGCCAAGCGCGATCAGCGCGGGCAGCGCGAGCAGTTTGTGTTTCCAATTGCCGTAAAGCGCCTGTTGGCTGATGATGTACAACAGCGGCGGACCCAAGCCCACGATTCCCAACGCGCCTAACCCGATCTGCTGAATTGCGTGAGCGATCAACAGCGGCGGCGTGAGCAAAATCATCAGCATGATCACGGGATGTACAAGATATTGCGAGAGGTGTAGGGTCGCCATGATGCGCTGTGCCAGCGTCAAACGCGGGTGACGCCACACGGGACCCATCAACAGCGTGAAGCATTGAGTCCCGCCCTTCGCCCAGCGTGATTGCTGCTGCTTGTAAGCGGCGATCTCTAACGGCAGTTCTCCCGGCACAACCACATCGGGCAGGTACAAAAAGTGCCAGCCGATCAACTGTGCGCGATAGCTGAGGTCAAGGTCTTCCGTCAGCGTTTGATCTTGCCAGCCGCCCGCTTCTTCAATCGTCTTGACGCGCCACACCCCGCCCGACCCGTTGAAATTCATCAGCAGTCCGGCACGACTGCGGGCGGTCTGTTCGACCACGAAATGCCCATCCAACGCCAGCGCCTGACTTTTCGTCAGCGCGTTGTCGTCGGGGTTCAAATGACCCCAGCGGGTCTGCACCATGCCGACCTTCGGATTTGTGACTAAATAGGGAATTGTGCGAATCAAAAAGTCTGGCGGCGGGATAAAATCCGCATCCAGAACGACGACGTATTCAACGTCGAGCAAACTTAAACCATACGCCAACGCGCCCGCCTTGTAACCTTCGCGTGAACTGCGTCGCACATGGGTGATGTTGATCCCCTGTGTTTGCAATGGGGTAATCACACGGGCGATCAGGTCAGTCGTTTCATCAGTGGAGTCATCCAACACCTGAATGAACAACTTTTCACGCGGATATTCCATCGCCGCAACTGCATGAAGCAGTCGTTCTACGACATACAATTCGTTATAAACCGGAAGTTGTACGGCTGCGACGGGAAGATCAACTACTTGTGAGGGCGTAATAACGTCGTTACGATAACGAAGATAAGCGATCAGGAGAACAGTTGTGCCTAGTGCGAACGCGGTTAATGCCAGCGCACACACCACGTACACGGCAGTCAACAGGGGCAAGAGCATAGAATTTTCTGCCTGCAGGTGTCCGGTACATTATCGTGAAAATTCTATCAAACTATCTTACTAAAAACAAGCACTATATACTATCTGCTCAACCGTTTCTCATGATGGGTATAGTTTTTTGTCAGTGGGTGTCAAGATGGGTGTAGAATCAAAAGGAAATGTCGATTTGGGAGACAGATCATGAGCGCTTTAGAACAAGAAATTCTGGAACAGATTTTGAGACTTGATGAAACTTCACGGCGGCGAATCGTGGAAGCAGCAGCGGCAACCCTTCGTGATAAGGTAGAGACTTCCCCTGATTGGTTAGAAGAAATACGGACAATCCGCGCTGAAATGCGGGCGAAATATGGTAAATCTCAATTTTCGGTAGCCACGCTGTTGAATGAAGTACGCGAGGAGCGCCTTAATGACCTCATGGATCGTTATTGCCGCCTCGCCTATACTTCGTTACAAGGAAATTAGAAGTGAACGTGCAAAATGAACTTTCGCATCTCTGACCACGCCAAAGCCGAATGTGAACGTCGACAAATTCCGCTTGAGGTACTTCAAAGCATCCTAAATAATCCTGATCAAATCCTGCCAGCCGAGCGGGAACGCAGCGTGTACCAATCGAAAGTGCAGTTCGGCGATAAAATCTATTTAATACGTGTAATTGTTGATGAAAACGAGTTTCCTGCTGTGGTCATTACAGTTTACCGAACCAGTAAGATTGAGAAGTATTGGAGCGAGTCATGAAGATCATCTATGATCCCGATGTGGATATTTTACGAATTCACTTTAGTGACGCCATTATCGAAGAAAGTGACGAAGACAAGCCCGGAACGATTTTGGATTATGACGTTGAAGGGAATATTGTAGGTATCGAAATTTTAGATGCTTCCAAGCGAATGACTGATCCGATGTCCGTTGAATATGCAGTCACACGGGCGCGGACGGTGTAAGTTACGATACCTTCCACAAAAT
>JBBQRJ010000498.1:0-3897 GCA_038214955.1 Aggregatilineales bacterium
CATGTCTGGCAGCAAGACCACAACGGCTTTTCGCACCAGGACCCGGGCTTCATCGATGTGGTGGCGAACAAGAAGGCCGACGTCGTGACCCGCCCATCCCGCGATTAAGCCTGTTTCGTCAGCCCACATCGCATGAAGCACATCGAACGGTTTTTCGCGGTGCAAGCGCCGAATCAGCTTGAGCGCATTTGTCCACAGTTGAAAGCGTTCTAATCCGCGTGCCGCCGAACCTGCGCCAATCGCATACACATGCGCTCCACTTACCATGTAGGGATCGCGGCGCGGTGGGTAGCGCAGCGCGACGATCCGCACATGATCTGTTTTGGCGAGTTCACGGGCAAGGTGCTGCTGTACGGGTATCGCCCAATCGCCTTCATGGGCGCTGAAACCGGGAATCAATATGCCAATGTTCACGGGGATCGCCTCATGTACAACAACGCCATCGTGCCAATTTCAGTGATCAAGGTGGCTAGTGCCGCGCCCACCGCGCCGTATTGGGGGATCAACCCCACGCTGAGGATGATGATCAACACGACAGCCAGCGCGTTCACCGCATTAACGAACTGTTCCCGTTTATGCGCGTACCAGTAGATCGTTTTGACGCCGCGCAGCGCCACGAACGCCAGCGACCAGCCGAGCAGGATCAAGGTGGGGACGGCGGCGGCGAACGACTCGCCAAAGACGAACGTGAGCAAGAAGGGCGCGATCACCGTGAAACCGAGTCCGGCGATCAGCCCGAACGCGGCGAGTCCCCATGTGGCACGCTGAAAAGCGGCATGAATCGCCGTTGAGCCAATCATGGGGAATAACGCGCCGAACAGCGCATTCGGCACGAGCCTCGCCGCCTCAACAAAGCGATTCGCCGCACTAAAGTAGCCCGCTTCGCTCACCGATCTTTCGAGAAAGTAGAACACGACGCGGGTTTGCAGTGCGGCGAACACAGCCGCAAGTGCGAACGGGAATGCCGCACGGAGCAAACTCCAGAGCCTCATCCCCACTCGCTCCGCTTGTCTCCCCCTCTCCCTTGGGAGAGGGGCTTGGGGGGTGAGGCTACGAATCTGCCACCTGTAAAAACCCCACGCGGCGATCAACTGTCCGGTTGACGTGACCGTATTGAGAATCAGCGCGTGAATGACAGTTCCGCCGTTGATCAGCACGAACGCGGTGAGAATCACCTGTACACCGATCATGCCGATGTTCAGCAGTGGGATCAACGCCATTGCGCCGCGTACTTTGAATACGGTTGTGAATTGGCTGTAGAACGCTTGCAGAATCAGCATGGGCGCCGAGACTTGCAGCCCTGTGATGATGATCGGGTCACGGCTGATGAGCGGTGCAGCAAAAGTGAACGCGATCATCACCGTGCCGCCGATGATCAGGCGGGCGCGTGTGATCGAGTCCATGTAATCAGGAATAAGGTCTGGATTTGCGCTCACATCACGGGTCATGAGCGTGGTTAAGCCGAATTCGACCAGCAGACTCAGCGGGTAGACCCATGCGAGTACGACAGCATACGCGCCTAAACCATCGCTGCCTAACGTCCGCCCGATCAACGCGGATAGCGCGAATAACAAAATCGCGCCGCCGATGTTACTAACGAGCAGCGTCAACGTGTTCCGCGAGAGGCGAGACAGCGTCACAAGCGTTTAAATTCAATCCAGTAATGATCCGCCACGTTTGCAAACAAGCCAAACCGCCCTAATCGTTCCTCAAGCCACATGAGCCGCTTAAAAAGCTGCGGACGCTTTTCGATCACCCCATAAACATCACTTGGCGGGAGGAATAAGCCTAATGGTTCGACATGCACGCGCTTAAAGTGGGGGGCAAACGCGAGTTCTAGTTGAGCAACCGAGGGATAGCAGATACGTATCGGTTGGGAAAATACAGAGGCTTGAAAGGTCGTTGTGCGGCGTTGACGGCGAAACGCGGTTTTGAAATCGCCGTGTGCGCCGTGCCATGCAATTTCCCACAGGCAGGAAGGACTCATCACGCCGAACGCAGCGATTCCGCCCGGTTTCACCCGGTCTTTCAACCACCGTGCCAGTGGATTCCAATCTGTGAGGATGTTGATCGCGCCGAAATTCGAGAACACCCCGTCATAAACGGGTGTAATGGCGGGCAGTTGGGCAATATCAAGCAACTTTGTTGTCACCCGTCCGGTATGCTCGGTTTTATTCGCCGTGAGCCAGAGCATTTTTTCGCTGGCGTCGGTTGCCGTGACGTGGATTCCACGTTGGGCAAGATGCAGCGCATCCTCCCCCGTACCGCAGCCAAATTCAAGGATGCTGTCATTGTGTTTGAAATATGAATCTAACCGCTGATGAACCCGCGCACGCAAATACTGTGCAATGGGTGAGTGAGTGAAATCGACATCGTAAGTAGGGGCAAGCGGATCAAAAGTCATCATATTATTTATTCTAACCGCAAAGATCAAACCATAACGCAAAGATACGATGTGAAGTATCTAAACTTGCTTTGCGTCTTTGCGTTGAGTCTTTCTTTCTTTTATTTTTCTAATTCGCGCTTCGTCAGTTCCATGCCGATGCGCCCAACACGCGCATTCAGCGCCATTTTCCACTTACTGATCGCAGGCGTACCGTTTAACTTGGCTTTGTTGAGCGCGACCTCGCTCACCATCCAGCGAGTCGCATAGCTGTAGAAGCGCCGTGAACGTCGCCCCGCCACCGTGAGATCGCGGTCACTACGTTCATGCCACGCCTTGTTGCTGACCACGCGGCTTTCGACTTCGGTGTAATACGGCGTCCCTTTGATCGGGTAGGCGACGGTGGTTAGAAACAGGTCAGGGTTGGAGATTTTCAGGTGTTCAACCGTTTCTTCAAGGTCGCGGATTTCTTCGCCCTCGTAGCCAAGCATGATAAACATCCCTGTCTCGATGCCGTAGCGACGCAAGAGATGTGTTTTCTCCTGCACATCTTTGACCTTAACCTTGCGATCCATCAGGTCGAGGACGCGCTGCGATCCGCTTTCTGAACCGTTCCACACGCGAAAGCAGCCCATCTCCGCAAAGGCTTTCACGACTTCTTCATTCAGCCGATCCGCCCGCGAGATGCACTCGAACGGAATGCGGACGCCTCGTTTTTTCAGTTCCTCGTGATACTGAAAAAACCAGCGTTGATTAATCGCAAACACATCATCGGCGTACCAGATCATATCCGGGTTGTAGCGTTCTTTGATCCAGAGTAGTTCCTCGGCGGCATCTGATGGAGAGCGGCGGCGGTGCGTGTTCCCGTAGACCGAATGGCTGCACCACGTACAGGTATAAGGACAGCCACGCGCTTGAATCACCGAGATCGAGCTTTTTCCGTGATTGTCTTTCCATACTTTCATATATTGGGGGATGTCAATCGCTTCACGGTCTGCCCACGGGTTTGCGCTCAAGTCCGTGATTTGGGGACGCGCTTCAGTTTCAACCGCTTTGCCGTCGCCGTTCATGTAGGCGATCCCCTTGATCGCATTCAGCCCATGCAATCCATAACGGGTTAAATGCGGGATCAGTTCTTCTAGCGTGAGTTCGCCTTCGCCCACCACGATCACATTTGCGCCGTGTTCCAGATACTCTTGTGTGTAGTAAGGGGGTTCGGGTCCGCCCAATACAACTAACGCGCCATTGGCTTTGCACGCCTTGATCATCGTCAACACGTTGAACTTAGTCATCAAGTTGGTGTAAATGCCGACAATCGGCGGACGCTTACGGGCGACCAGCGCACAAAACTCGTTGATGCTGCTAAAGGTCGAGTCGAACACGCTAACGCCGAACCCTTTAGACTTCAGGTATGACGACAGGTATAGAATCCCAAGCGGCGGGTAGGGCTTCATCACCTTTTGTTCGTGCGGGTCTTCATACATGAAATACCCGTGAGCAAGCAGAATGTCCAT
>JBBQRJ010000499.1:0-3878 GCA_038214955.1 Aggregatilineales bacterium
GTGAAAATCTGCACAAAACCCGCTGGTAGGTGTACAATAGATCGCGTCAGTGAAAGGTAAAACCCGATGATCACCGTCCTTGCACACGGGGCGCTAGGCGCGGCAGATGAAATCATCTTGATCGCCGTCGCCGTCGGATTCCTCATCTTGATGGGGATTAGCTTTTTCATGAGTCGTAACAAGCAAATTGAAGATGTCGATGCACTTCCCAACCCTGAAACACCCACCGATCAGCCGGATCATTTCCGGTTGGAGTAAATTCGTCGCGCTGATTCTGCTCGTCATGCTGACCGCGCCGCGCATGGTTAGCGCACACGGCTATATTGTGCGTTCGATTCCCGAAGATCGTGCCGCGCTGGAACGCTCACCTGCCCGCGTCTCGTACTGGTTCAGCGAAGAACTAGAGCCAGATTTTAGCTCGATCACCGTGCGCGACTCGTCCGGCAGCGTGATCGCGTCCGGCGGAGTCGCGCCTCAGTCGGGCGTGCTGCTGTCGGCGCGGCTGCCCTCGCAGTTACCCGATGGCGTGTACGTGGTTGATTTGCGTATCGCGTTCGCCAGCGACGGGCATGTGATCGCAGAAAGCCGCACGTTTTTCATCGGGGAGGCGACAGGCGGCGCTGCGGGGGTGGGCGCAGATACGAGCGCACTCCTGTTTGAGGTCGCATGGCGGGCGGCGCTGTTGATTTCAACGATGCTGTTGTTCGGGACATTCACCGTGTATGCACTCGTGCTTGTCCCCGCGTGGGGCAGTTCGACCTATGCGGCGGGTCTGCTCCCCCCGCGCTTGATGCGCCGCTTGAATACGCTTGTGATCATCGGCTTGATCGGCGCATTTTCCGCCACCATTGCGGCGTTATTGCAGCAAACGAGCGTGTTTTTTGGCGCGGACATCGGGCGGGTGATCGGTGAGGGCTTATGGAACGTCGTTCGGATCGGCACGCGCTTCGGGGATACGTGGAACGCCCGAATGCTGATTCTGACGGTGATCGCTGTGCTGTTCGGCGTGACATTCTACGTTCGGCGTGATCAACCGTCATTGGTGTATCCCCTGTGGACGGCGTGCGCGTGGGGCATGGCGCTCGTTTTGGGCGCGTGGAGTGTGTCGGCACATGCCGCAGGGTCGCTGACGCTGGCGTGGGTCGCGTTGATCAGCGATTGGGTTCACGGCTTGGCGTCTGGATTCTGGGCGGGGGGGCTTGCCGCGCTCACGCTGGTGATTCCGGTGGCATTGCAGCCTTACACGGGCGATCAACGGCGACAGGCGATGTTAGCCGCGCTGAACCGTTTTTCACCGATTGCCGCCGCTGGACTCGTGGTTGTGGTGGCGACGGGCATCTACAACGCGCTCAACTGGTTTGAACGTCCGTCAGATGTTGGCACAAGCTACGGCGGCACGTTGGCGATCAAACTGCTGTTCGTCGCCCTGTTAATCGGCGTGGGCGCGGCGCATCGCATGGCGCTTTCGCCGCAGCGGTATGAGCGTTTCATCAATCTTACAAGTCGTGTGCGCTCGTTTCTGCCCTCTTTGCGCTTAGAATCGCTGTTAGTGGTGGCGGTCTTGATCGCGGCGGGTTGGTTGAGTGCAACGCCGCCGCCTGATCCGGTTATTGCGGGGGAAACGATCCCCGCGCCGCGCCTATCCAGCGAGATTGACGGCGTTACCGTGAGCGCGTCGATCACGCCGGGCGGACCCGGAGTCAACACGGTTGACGTGGTGATCACGCAGAACGGCGTTCCGTTAGATGATTTGAATGCCCGCATCCGTTTTGTTGATCCGGCGCGGGATTGGCGCGGCGAATGGCTCACGTTAGAGGACATCGGAGACGGGGTGTATGCCGCCGTTGGAGATGATTTGAACCGGGCGGGCGAATGGTGGGCATTGATCGATGTGGGCGATAGTCGCGCCGCCGCCTCTGTGCAGATCAACGAGGAAGCCGCTGTGATCCAGCAGCGCCCGCCCACGATTTTGCAGTTAGCCGCGTTGGTCGCGGTGATCGCGGCACTGGGTTACGCGGTCTTTCCGTTAGCGCGGCGCTTTTACCGCACGCTGGATCGCAGCCCCGCCAGCATCACGGTTGCGATTGGGGCAGTCGCCGCAGGGGTTGTAATCGTCGTGATCGGCATGGGCGCGGCGTTTTCGGCGCAAAGCGAGTACGACGCGGTGGTCAGCCCGCCGCCAATTATCGTCAATGCTGTGCTGCCCGATCAAGCATCGTTAGAACGAGGACAGATCACGATGGAAGGCGCATGTACGGGTTGGGTGGGTAACTTAGACGCTCTCATTGACCGTTTAGGACGCACGCGAGACGAGGATTTGTACGCATACACGCGGGACGGTTGGCGGAATTTGCCAGCGTGCGCCGCGCTAGACGATGATCAACGCTGGGACGCCGTGAATTATCTGAGAAGCCAAGAAAGCTAAGAAGCGATTAGCAAAACAGCCTCACCCCCTCACCCCCTCTCCGTTCGGAGAAGGAGAATACCTCATCCGTTTTTCAAGTCCCTCTACCTTGGGAGAGGGATTTAGGGTGAGGCGTATTTTGCTAAAAGCTAATCGCTCAATCGTAAACTGTAAACTGAGGACTCTAATCATGCTGAAGCTGATCTACACTCCAACTGACGCCGCGCTTGCCAACCGAATCGAAGGTGATTTGCGCGGCGCGGGCTACAATTTCGCAGACGGTACGCCCATCCTCATCCCGATCCTGTCCCCTGCCGCGCTTAAGGATCAGGCGGTCAATGACGCGCTGATCGCCGCGCTGGATCGCGGACAGCACATCACCCCCGTGATCAGCGCGTCGGTTGAAATCCCGCACTTGATCGATCACCTTGTATTCACAGATTTCACCAGCGGCTACAACATCGACGCGCTGAAAGTCAACATCGACGCGGCGCTCTCGCCGGATGTGGCGCTGCCCATGCGCGTCCTCACACCGTCACGCCAACGCGCTAATCGTTCGGCGGGGTTGGTTGTTGGGGCAGTCGTGTTGTTTATGTTTGTCGTCGGGCTGTATGGAATCGGCGTCTTAAAAATTCAAAGACCGCAAGAAGAATACGACGGGGTTGAAACCGAATTTGCGCTCACCCGTGACCTACTTGCTGCGCCTGAACTGGCAATCTATGGGCAATTTTTGCCACGCAGCACCGATGAGGCGGCGAATTACGAGGCGACTTTGCGATCTGTCCCAACGGTTTACCGTCCGTTAATGGCGGTCACGGCGACAGCCTATGCACAGGGGACACTTGCACCCACGCCGACAGGGGAAGGATAGACTCATGCGGAATGAAGTGCTGGTGATCGGCGCGGGACCTGCGGGGATCGCCAGCGCATACTATCTCGAAAAAGCGGGCTTGCCCTATCGCGTCGTAGAACGCGAAAGCATCCCCGCTTCAACGTGGGCGGGAGTCTATCCGTCGCTGCAATTGAATACGGCGGGGTTTGTGTCGCATCTGCCGGGGATGAGAATGCCCCTGCGTTTGGGCATTTTCCCGATGGGCAAAGACTACTACGGTTACATCCTCAAGTACCTGCAAAAACACAAGTTCAACATCGACTATGGCGTCGAAGTGAAGCGCGTCACGCCAGAGGGTGACGGCTGGTGCGTGGAGACGACTCACGGCAGTGATGTTTACCGCGCCGTGATCATCGCCAGCGGGCGTTATGGTAATCCGTATATTCCCAACATTCCCGGCATGAAGCAATTTAGCGGGCGCATACTACACGCGCATGACTTCCACGCGCCAGAGGATTTTAACGGTCAGCGTGTGCTGCTCGTAGGAAGCGGTCCCAGCGCGGCTGATATTGCGGTGGCGTTGGGGGATCACGCGGCTAATCCTGTTTATTTGTCCGTTCGCAGCGATATTTTGCTGGCGCG
>JBBQRJ010000500.1:0-3877 GCA_038214955.1 Aggregatilineales bacterium
CAGAAGACCATCCCATGAATGAACGAAGTTTCCGTTCATCAATACCCGCCCTGCTCCAAGCGCATAGACTTCCAGCAAAATTGAGGGCTTATCTGCCCTGTCCAGGTAATTCCAGAACAGCGTCTGATCATTCGTGGGAACGAACTGCGTGAGCGGACGCAGCTCGGAGTCTTTCAAAAGGTGGGCAGGCGTGGCACGGGTGAAGATCACGATACGCGCCGTTGAATGTGCGACCAACAATCTACGCAGCACAGAAACGAGTGCGTCTGGTTCTGCACGATCACATTCGTCCAATAAAATCGTAGTGAAATCGCCCGGCGATTGAATTTCGACAGCCGCTTCTACCTGCGACCAAAGTTGATCGCTACTTAGCGATGTGCCATCAAATCGAACATAAAAGAAGGATTCACCGAAATGTTTAATCAGCGTATGCTGTGGCATAAAATTCGGATGAATAACGACAAGCCGGACATCTGAACGAAGTTCACTCAGTTGTCGGGCGGCAAGTGTTTGAGTCGTTGTAAGCATCCTTGCCCCCAGATGTGTAATATCCACGAACACAATAATATCAACCCAAATGTAATGAGTCTCATGATCATATCATATTCTACAACACCTAGTTGAAGATTTGCTCATAACAGAACATTCCTCAGGGAAAATACCTGAGGAATGTTACAGATTACTGCGCCGTCGTGCATCGGTAACACTCGTAATATTTTCAAGGCGAGTGAGAATGCGGGTAAGCTGTTGAATGCTGTTCAACTCTATCGTGAGATGGAACGTGGCAATGTTATGGCGCGTGTTCACAACCACGGTAGACATATTCACCCGTTCATCAGCAAACATGGTGCTTACGTCACGCATTAAGCCTTCACGGTCATAGGCGATGATTTCAATCGGCACGCTGTACCGCTGTTCCTGACTCTGGCGTCCCCATGACACATCGATCAAGCGTTCGTTTTCATGTGCGATGTTGACGCAATCGTCCCGATGCACCGTGACACCGCGCCCGCGTGTGACAAAGCCGACAATACGATCTCCGGGCATGGGGCTGCAACAGCGTCCCATGTTCACGAGTAAGCCCCCTGTCCCCTGTATGTTGATGCCGTTAGAAATATCCAGTGGGACGGTTGCAGGTTTGGCTTTCAACTGTGTACGTTCAAGTTCTTCTTGTTCGCGCCGCTCGACTTCAAGAATCTTGTTGGCGATCTGCCCGCCGTTAATGTCGCCCGCGCCAACATTCGCTAAGAAGTCGTCTAAACGCTCATAATTGAACCATTTGGCAACCGTCTCATAAGATGCGGTATCCAATACGCCAAGCCGTTTCATTTCCCGTTCCAGCACTTCGCGTCCTGCGAAAATATTCTTTTCGCGGTTTTGCTTGCGGAACCAATAGCGAATCTTCTCACGGGCGCGGGCAGTCGTCACAAAGCCGAGATTGGGGTTTAACCAGTCGAG
Organism: Aggregatilineales bacterium; assembly: GCA_038214955.1. GTDB lineage: Bacteria > Chloroflexota > Anaerolineae > Aggregatilineales > Phototrophicaceae > Flexifilum. The sequence continues at coordinate 1,459 of JBBQRJ010000500.1, forward strand.
GCTGGGACCACCACGCTTTGAGGTAACAATTTCCACCTGATCGCCTGTTTTAAGGATGTAATTCAGGCTGACCTGCTTCCCATGAACTTTCGCGCCCCGGCAGCGATGACCAATATCCGTATGGATGAAATAGGCGAAGTCTACTGGAGACGCCCCTTTCGGCATATCTACGATGTCACCTTTAGGCGTGAAGGCGTAGACGCGATCCTGAAAAACTTCAGTTTTCATGGTGTCTACAAACGTGGCGGCATCTTCGGCATCGGGACCAAACTCCATCAAGCGGCGCAAGAACGCGATCCGCCGTTCAAACGCATCGTCGTGGCTGCGGCTTGTGCCTTCTTTATAACGCCAGTGTGCTGCAATGCCGTATTCGGCGTGTTCATGCATTTCTCTGGTGCGGATTTGCACTTCAACCGTTTTACCTTTGGAATCGAGGACGGCGGTGTGCAAACTTTGATAGAAATTGTCTTTCGGCGCGGCAATATAATCGTCAAACTCGTTCGGGATGGGTCGCCACAGGTTATGAACCACGCCGAGTGCGATATAGCATTCCGGTTTACTCTCTACGATCAGACGGACAGCACGCACGTCGTAGATTTGGTCGAACGGCAAGCCTTTGCGCTCCATCTTCTTGTAAATGCTGTAGATGTGCTTGGGGCGTGCTGAAATGATCGGGTTATGGACTCCGTACTGCGCGAGTTCTTTACGCAGCACGTCAATGATGCGATTGAGATAGGCTTCACGGTCAGCGCGACGCTCGTCTACGCTGTTGACGATAATCTGGTAGGCGTCGGAATTGAGATAGCGAAAGCTGAGGTCTTCAAGCTCCCATTTGATCTGCCAGATACCAAGACGATTTGCCAGCGGCGCGAAAATATCGAGCGTCTCTTGCGCGATTCCACGCTGCTTATCAGGTGACATATAGCCGAGCGTTCGCATGTTGTGCAAGCGATCTGCCAGCTTGACGAGGACAACACGCACATCGTCGCCCATCGCTAATACCATCTTGCGGATATATTCCATCTCACGGTCAACGGTGCGGCTTTTCTTGTCGCCATCCGACTTAATGGGAAGTTTCTTGAGCTTGGTCACGCCTTCGACAATGGCAGCAATGCTTGAACCAAACTCGATGCGGAGTTCTTCCGTCGTGACGGTGGTGTCTTCAACAACATCATGCATCAAAGAAGCGGCAATGGCTTCGGCGTCTAACTTCATCTCTGCGAGGATGTGCGATACTGCAACACAATGGGTGAAATAGGGTTCGCCTGATTTGCGGAATTGTCCGGCGTGGGCGGTTTCCGCTTTAAAATAGGCACGTTCAATCAAAGTCCGATCATTTGGCGTGAGATCGGGGAGCAAATCGAGCAGTGATTGCAAGTCCATCGTCAAGACGGGGGATTGATTCATACGCGCCAACTTTTCTTTAACACCATTCTAGCAATTTTACCTCAAAAATTCATTAGAAGCGCCGAGCGTTTGTGTTATAATTTCGGGGCGATTATGGGAGGGTAATGCCTTGTCTGACCTTCTGCCCGTTGAGGACGCTGTAGCGCGTATCCTAGAACACTTTCAACCACTGCCTGTCGAGACAATCAACTTATTAGATAGTTTAGGGCATGTCCTCGCATTTGACATTCTCGCGGACATAGACTCACCGCCATTTCCAAATTCGAGTATGGATGGTTACGCTGTGATCGCGCAAGACACGCAGGGGGCAGACCAGCAGCAGCCCGCCCGCTTGCGTGTGGTCATGGATATTCCAGCGGGGTCTATGCCCACCGACGCGATTGGAGCCGGTGAAGCCGCACGAATCATGACCGGAGCGCCGCTGCCCGATGGCGCAAACGCGGTGATCCCGGTGGAACAAACCGATCAAGGGTGGCGTTCCGGTGAAAACCCGCCCCTACCCGATTACGTGAACATCTACCGCACGGTTGACCCCGGCGACTCCACACGCCCACGCGGAGAAGATTTCATGGTGGGCGATGTGGTGCTGCCCGCGCTCACGCCCATTCGCCCACAAGAAATGGGTGTGCTGGCGGCACTCGGATATTCCGGCGTTCCGGTGATCTGTCAACCGCGTGTGGTCATCCTCAGTACGGGAGATGAACTGGTGGAAGTCGATGAGCCACTTACGCCCGGCAAAATCCGCGATGTGAATGGCTATACCCTCTACGGGTTGGTCAAAGCGTATGGCGGTCAGGCGGTGCGTCTGCCCATCGTGCGCGATAACCTTGAGGACGCACGGTTGCGTTTCCGCGAGGCGCTAGAGTATCAGCCGGACATTATTTTGAGTTCGGCGGGTGTGTCCGTCGGCACATTTGATGTTGTGCGAACCGTGTTGGAAGAAATGGGCGAGATCAATTTCTGGCGCGTCAATTTGCGTCCGGGAAAGCCGGTTGCCTTCGGGCATGTCGGC
>JBBQRJ010000501.1:0-3850 GCA_038214955.1 Aggregatilineales bacterium
TTCGCAGAGATGAACCCGACTGCCCCGCGCATTTATCACTGGACGAGCTTTGACGCCGCCGTGATGCGTTCCCAAGCGCCCGATGAAGCCCGCGAACAATTAGACGCCCGCATGGTCGATTTGCATCACAGCTACAAAAGCTGTGTACGTTTTCCGGTACATGGCGCATCGCTCAAAGTCGTCGCCCGCTATCTCGATTTCCAATGGGCTGAATATGATGCATGGGACGCCGCCTATCGTGATTATCAACAATGGCTGCTAGACGATGATCTTTATGCCCTCAGCCGCGCCGCAAATTATCAACGGGCAGACGTAGTGGCGCTGGCGGTGGTGTGGAAGTGGCTCAACGAGAATCGGGGGTAGATCGCTTTTGCATTCGCCCGCGTAAGTCTTCCGGTACGAACTCCGCGCCGAGTTTGAGCGCGAAATCTAATTCGGCGCGTACAGACGCTAATGCGATGCGCGTTTCCAAAACGAGCAACCAGCAGGTCAACAGGAACAACCCCGCACCCAGCATTGCTAGACCCAATGGAAGCCACGTAAAGCTGATATTCACAAGCTGCACAATACCAATGGCGATGCTTGTGGAGACGAACACCGCCAGCGTCATGTACAGCAGAGCCAGCGCCCGTTGAAGCAATCGCACACGCCCCGCCACCATCTCAAGCTGGCGAAACAACAGTGTAAGCCGCTCGTCACTCAATTTATCGACGCCGCGCATGTGAGTTTCAATCAAGCGCGTGAGTTCGCGTATCCGTTCTAGGGCGCGGATCAATCGGGCAGAGGTTGAGATCGAGAGCGTTGCACATGCTGAGATCAGAATGGCTGGTGTCAGCATTGCCGACAGAATAGACAGGATAGCAGTAGGATCATCCATTTGCATGGCTTACGCTTTCGGACGATATTGAACGGCTTCTGCGACATGCTGAACATGGATCAAATCACTCTCCGCGAGATCGGCAATCGTGCGGCTGAGTTTCAGCACGCGATGATATGCCCGTGCGCTCAACTGCATTCGCCTAACGGAAAGTTCCAACAACTGCTTTGACTCTGGCGTCAGCACGCAAAACTGATCGATCTCGCTGACCGTCATGTCACTGTTTGCCATCAAATGGGGGTGTGCCACAAAGCGTTCTTTCTGACGCGCCCGCGCCGCTTCCACGCGCTGACGAATCGTATTGGAAGTTTCGCCCCGTTCGCTGCCCAACAACTTGTCGTATTCGACGCGGGGAACATTCACATGAATGTCAATGCGATCAATGAGCGGACCCGATAACTTGCTCTGGTAGCGTTCAATCATTGCAGGAGTACACGAACACGCCTTGACCGGATCGCCGTAATAACCGCACGGGCATGGGTTATGAGCAAGGATCAACAGGAAATTCGCGGGAAAGGTCAAACTCCCTCTGGCGCGGCTGATCGTGACGATCTTGTCTTCGATGGGCTGGCGCAGCACTTCTAGCACATGAACTGACATCTCAGTCACTTCGTCTAAGAACAAAATGCCCCTATGCGCGAGAGTACATTCTCCCGGTCTGGGAACTGACCCACCTCCGATGATCCCCGCTTGACTGGTGGTGTGATGCGGCGCTCGAAAGGGGCGCGTCCTCACCAGTGGATGATCGCTTGAGAGCATGTCCGCCACTGAATAAATGCGCGTCACATCTAGCGATTCTTCGTAGGTCAGTTTGGGCATAATTCCCGGCATTGCCCGCGCCAGCAGCGTTTTGCCTGTACCGGGAGAGCCGATCAAGCGCAAATTATGATTGCCCGCCGCAGAAATTTCCGCAGCCCGCTTGACGAACTGCTGTCCCTTCACGTCGGCAAAATCGACCATGCTTTCGGGCATAGGCGGTTCTGTGTCGATAATCTCAACGTGACACGGCGGAATCGGGTTCATGCCGTAAAGATGCTCTACCAGTTGACCCAACGTTCGCACGGGGATCACGTCAATGCCTTCGACCAGCGCGGCTTCTTCGGCGTCTTCAGCGGGAACAAACGCAAATTTGTAACCCGCTTGCTGCGCCATGTAGACCATCGGCATGACGCCTTTGACGTGGCGCACGCTGCCATCCAGCGAGAGTTCGCCTAAAAACACCGCATCCTCAATCGAGTCGATGGGTACTTGATCGGTTGCAGCAAGAACGCCTACAGCAATCGCCAGATCGTAGGCGGGTCCCGTTTTTTGGAGGTCGGCGGGACTCAGGTTAACGACGTAGACTTTATTGAGGAACTGTAATCCACTGTTGCGAATAGCAGATCGCACACGCTCACGGCTCTCTTTAACGGCGCTGTCTGGTAAGCCAACAATCGTAAAACTGGGGATTGCAGCGCGGGGATTAAAGTCAGTTTGCACTTCTACAATGCAGCCATCTAACCCGACAACAGCACACGCCCTGACGATTGCCAGCATAAAGTTTCCTTACGACAAAAACGGGATCATAGTCCAAGTATAACTTTACGCGGAAATTCGGCAAACGGCTTGAGGGATAGTGCGTAGGGGGCATAGCGATGCCATGCCCCAACAATCAAGCAATCTATTCTTCCGGGTTGATCGTGACGATGATCACGGTATAAACCGCAGCCCCCGGTTCAGATGCCGTGCCGGGATCGCGTTCTTCAATATCAAAGACGGACGCCATGCCTTCCATCACCTGCCCGAAAATCGTGTAGCCACCCGTCAAGCGATCTACAGGCGCAAGCGTGATGAAGAATTGGCTACCATTCGTATCCGCTCCAGCGTTCGCCATACCCACCACACCGATCCCGTTATAGCTCAGGTCGTTATCCGTCTCGTTGACGAATTCGTAGCCCGGTCCACCCAAGCCCGTCCCTTGCGGATCGCCGCCCTGCGCCACAAAATCAGGAATCACGCGGTGGAACGTGGTGTTATCGAAGAAGTGATTTTCCGCCAGATAGACGAAACTGTTCACCGTGATTGGCGCATCTTCTTCAAACAGGTCAATGCGGAAGCTGCCCGCTGAGGTGCAGAAAACCGCAGCATAATCAACGCCTTCTTCAATCACGTCACCCGCCGCGAAATACTGCAAGCGCGTCGGTTCTGGCATATCAGCCGCGTCCGCGCATACCTCGTCAGGGGTCATCTCGCCCAGCACGACAGGCGTTTCGGTGTTTGGCGTTTCAACAGCCGCTTCTTCAATCGTGAGCGTGTAATCGCCCGCGCCTGCATCACCCGCCGTTGCCACTTCGATCACGAGGTTTGCACCACCCGGCACGACAATCGCCTCAAATCCGGCTGATACATCGTCCGCGCTGATGTCACTGCTCTGCACCGTAGGAATGTCTTCACCTTCGCCGTAGACACGCAGATAGGTGTCGAGATCGTCTGCGCCTTCGAGCAGAATTCGCAACGTAGTGGTTTCATTCAACGTGAGCATATAGCGTTGACGTGTGTTTTCAGCAAACGAGCCTTCGACCACATCCCCGACAGCGATTTCGCCTATATCTTCAACCGTTGGCGGTGGCGCGACGCGAAGTGTATAGGCACCTTCGCCCGTATCGCCATACGTCCCCGCTTCGATGATCAGCACATCTCCGGCGGAAACTTCGATCCCCGAAATGGCGGAAAACAGTGTTCCGTCACCGCGATCATCGTTTTCAGCAAACGGTTCGCTTTCGCCTTCGAGATACACCCGCAAATAGGTGTCTGCGTCGCCTTCACCATCCAAGAACACGTTGAGAGTGCTATCTTTGCTCACTTCCAGCGTGTAAACATCGCGTACCCCGGCTTGAAACTCCCCTTCTGCACTTTCATTCGCTGCGATAGCGCCAACGTCATTCGGTTCGTAGTCCTGTGCATAGGCAGCCACAGACATCAGCATCGCAATGA
>JBBQRJ010000502.1:0-3842 GCA_038214955.1 Aggregatilineales bacterium
TCCGCCCTTCATATCATACGACCCGCGCCCGTAGAGTCGGTTGCCTTCTACGCGCCCATCCAACGGATCACCGAGCATATTTTCGAGACTCACCGTATCGGTGTGACCCGTGAGCAGCACGCTTTGACCGCCGCCCGTCCCACGCCACGTTGCGATCACGTTAGGGCGCTCATAGGCGGTTTCCTGCAATTCCACGTCTAAACCCCATGAGCGGCACAAGTCCGCAATCCATGCGGCGACATCGGTTTCGCCCGCGCCCAAGTCGTCTAAGCCGGGGTTGACCGAATTAATCCGCACCATGTCCTGTAACAGGCGCGTCGTGAGTTCTTTATCAATCATCGTTGACCGCCACTTCTCTGCCGGACGCTAAAGCATCCGGCAATGGGTAGTAAGCCTCCTAAAGGAGGCTAAACAGCCTGCTTCAGCAGGCTTAGAGGCACTTTTGGCAGCCGGAGGCTTTGAGCCTCTGGCGGCTTAGTGGGGTCTGAAAATCAATCATCGTTGACCGCCACTTTGTTGATTACAGTTTGCGCGTCGGGGTGAAGGCTCAACAGCCAGTCGCCTAACAGAGATACAGCGCGATGCACGCCCTTTGTAGCGCGGGGATGCCCCATACCGTTGACCGCTAACGTAAATTCGCGTCCTTCGCGCTTGCTGCGTTCGCTCACAAGCAGCGCCAACCGCTGAACAATCGTCGCCTCGCCCACATGGACTTCAAACAGCAGTCCGGGGCGTCCGCGATACATGCTCATGTAATGGATGTGCGTTTCGCCCTCGTCAAAATGCCACTCCTCGAAACGGGCTTGCATTTCGTCAAGCGTGAGCGGGCTGGTGAACACGATATGCGGCATGTCTAATTCCCTGATGACTGGCACATCCGGCGCGGGTGAGTCGTTGCGCTGGTAGGCGAAATAATAACACGTCCGACCCTCGTTGCGGGCGATCTGCTCATACTTGGTGACGATTCGACCTTGCATTTCGTTCACCCATGCCGCCGGGAGCGTGTTGGTCAAGCCGGGCGTCTGTGCCAGTAACTCGGCGCTCATTTCCGCATACGCGGTGATGTCCGTCGCTAAGGAGAGCATCCCGACGGGGATCAAACGGCTGACCAGCGCGTCTATCGTGTCACGCTGCATCAAACGGCGGTGACTGTGATCCGCTTTGAACCACGGATCGGGGAAGTTGATGTAAATTTGGCTGATGGTCTCAGGTTCAAACAGGTGACTGAGCGCCATCTCCGCCGTCGAATGGATCACGCGGACGTTCGTCAGGCGTTCGCGGGCGATCAAACTTTCCGCCGCTACCAGGCAGCGATTGGAGATTTCCAGACCGATGATATTGGCATCAGGGTTTTGCCGTGCCAGATGTGCAAGAAACGACCCGCGTCCAAACCCGATTTCGAGGATGAGCGGGCGCTGCTCACCGAACAGCGCCGCCCAATCGGTTGACCATGCGAGGCGGTATCCACTCAGTTTTTCAGGCATTTTGGTGCATAGGCGACTTTGCGGCAATCGTTCCGGCGGTGTCGTGACTGTAGAAGCCGATCATATCCTTGATCCCTTCATAGCCACGCTTGGGGGTTTGATACACCCACGCGATATTCTGGGCGCTGGCGTGCGGTGTTTCGAGGTCTAGCCAGTAGCACACACCCTTATACGGGCAGGTATAGGTTCGATCTGTGCGGCGTAAAACCGACATATTCACTTGATCCGGCGCGAAATACCAACTGTCTTCCAGAATAAGCATCGACTCGTCTTCAATTCCGTAGGCAATGATATCATCACTGCCGCGTTCTTTGATCACGTATTCCATCATTCGCTCCAAGAACTGTTTTCATCTACTGCGTTTTACGTGGAATAGACGTGTAAAGTTTGTAAATTATTACTTTTGTTCGAGGGAATTTACATTTTTCATGACGGTGTACAGGTTTGCATCTCCCGTAGAGCCGTCTGCGCGATACTGCGTGACGAGATTGAGTCCCGTTGCCGCGACTAACTGTGCCTGTTCCGCATCATCGACGTAATGGCAGTAGCGTAATGCCCATTCGCCGCGCCGCCAATCTAGCAGATAATCGCCCGCTTCCACCTGTAGATCGCTATCCCACGCCGTGATGCGATCCCGGAAGCGCGGGTACTCGTAGAAGCGCCACGCCGCGAAGATCAACAGCCCGCCGGGGTTGACCCGTTCGGCAAGCTGTCGCATCAACGCCAGCCGCCGATCTGCGCCGGGGATGTGATGCAGCACGCCGAACAGCACCACGAGATCATACGCGCCCGAATCCGGTGGGTTTTCGACAATATCCCGTTCTTCAAAGGTCGCATCCGGCAGACTGACCCGCGCATGATCGAGCAGCGCGGGGCTGTTGTCCATGCCGTGATAGACCACGCCAAACTTTTCGCGCAGGAACACGCCGAATCGCCCATTGCCGCAGCCGACATCGAGGACAGAGATTGTCTTTGACCTCACCCCCGACCCCTCTCCGAAAAAGGAGAGGGGAGCAAGATACGAAATCAGCCGTTCCCATCCCGCCCATGCTCGACCCCGTGTCGTGTCAAACTCATCTGCGACGGTGGCGTAAAACTGGCGATTGATCGCGTTCAGGCGGCGGATCGTCTCGTCATCCATCAGGCGATCCATTTCCATGTCACAAAGCGGCTGATCGTGAGGATTGCCAAGCCAATTGATGCGCCGTAGAGGATCACCGTTTGCCAGATTTGACGCGCATACACGGCAAGAATGATGTACAGCGGGAAGATCACTGCGCCGTAGCGGGGCATGGCGCTGAGTGTGCCGCTGGCAATCGGGATGATCAGCGCGAACAGGGCGAACAAGCCCCACGCTCGATCCCGCCGCAAAACCAGCACCGCCAGCGCGAGAAAGATCAGCGTGAGGATGAGATCAAGCCACGCGGGATTCCAACCGAACAACGCCACATCAACGCCGCTAAAGTAGATCGTGAACGCCTCAATCGGGTTGCCCGCCGTGCGCCCCCAAATCGACTCGTAGGTTTTGAAATAGGCGAACGGATCACCGACGCTGATCCCCGCGCCGAAGATGTAGCCGACGAACATCAGCGGCGGGATGTGCGCCAGCAGCAAGCGAATGAGCCGCTTGTCGGGTGCAGACTGCCACGCCACATAGATCAGCGCGGGGTAGAGCGCCACACCCACCGAGCGCGTCAAGCACGCCAGCGCCGCAGTGAGGATCGCCAAGCCGAAGCGATCCCGATCAATCAACCAGAAGGTGAGCAGAGTCAGGCATAAAAACAGCGATTCGGTGTACACGCCCGACAGGAAAATGCTGATCGGGGAGACGAGCAGCAGCGCCGCCGCCCGCCATGCCGTCGCTTTGTCGAAACGGCGGCGCGTGAGGTCGAACAGCACCACGAGCGACGCGATCAACGCGAGGTTTGAGACGAGCATCCCCCCCAACGTTGAGCAGGTGCTGAGGTACGGTGAGAGGGCGCAGCCCGTCGGTGTGAGTCCGCTGGTGAGGTGGATCAACACGGGGTAGAGGGGGAAGAACGCCATATCATCGGCGGGGCGATCCTCGTTCAGCCAGTCGTAGCCGTAAGTCGCAATGCTGGTGTAAAAGCCCGCGTCCCAGCGATACCACATATCGAGCGCCGCGCCACCATCGAGCAGATGCGTGTATTCTTCGCCCTGCGTCGAGTCCATGTAGGTCATGGAGAGAACGCCAATCACAACGATGATCACGCGGGTGATGGCGAATGCTGAGAGAAGGGCGATCAGGTCGCGGCGGGTCATCTACGGGAGTCCCTCACTGGATAGACAAGGTGAAATTATTATGTCGCAAACGTGAGGAATTTACACGAGGACAAC